>JAFGSC010000124.1 GCA_016934875.1 Candidatus Atribacteria bacterium | reverse complement strand
GCCAAATCAATCGTACCAGTATCTTTCATCGCAAAAATTATTTTTATCCTGATTTACCGAAAGCTTACCAGATATCTCAGTATGATTTCCCCTTGGCAACCGATGGATTTATGGATCTTGGAAGCTCTGAATTAAAAGAAAAAAGGGTTAGAATTGAAAGGGCACACTTAGAGGAAGATGCTGGAAAATTAGTTCATCTAGATCAGGATGGGATTGTTACGCATTCCTTAGTTGACTTTAATCGTTGTGGAATTCCTTTACTGGAAATTGTTACCAGGCCGGATATTCAATCCCCTGATGATGCCATTTTTTTCCTGCAGAATCTCAGGAGCATCGTGCAGTACCTTGGTGTCTGTGATGGAAACCTGGAGCGTGGGTCCATGCGATGCGATGCCAATATTTCGATCAGGAATCCCGACACCCATGCATTGGGTACGAAAACTGAAGTGAAAAATATGAATTCCTTTAAAGCAATAAGGAAGGCGCTGGAGTATGAAATTAATCGACATAGAAAAATCATCAAAAATAATGAGAGGGTTTTGCAGGAAACCCGCCGTTGGGATGAAGAACATAATCAGACCGTAGCGATGAGAAGCAAAGAAGAAGCTCATGATTATCGTTATTTTCCTGAACCGGATTTATTACCTTTAAAAATTGATCAGGTTTGGATTGATGAAATAATAAAAGGTCTTCCGGAGTTGCCTGCTGGTAGAAAGAAAAGGTTTAAAGAAGTATATCGTCTATCGGATTACGATATTAACCGATTGGTTGAAGTCAAATCGATCGGGGATTATTTTGAAGAAGCTGCTCAGTATTATCAGGATTATAAGAAATTAGCAAATTGGATTTTGGGCGACTTGTTACATTATTTGGGAGAAGAGAATGTCGAAATAAGCAGAAGCCCTATATCTGCTGAAAATATTTCCGAATTGCTTCAGCTGGTTGATCAGCAAGTCATCAGCGGCAAGATTGCAAAAACAATTTTTGAAAAGATGATCAAAACAGGAGAAAAAGCCTCCTCCTTGATACAAAAAAGTGGCTTAACGCAAATTAATGATAAAGAAGAACTTCTTCAGGTTATCGAGAAGGTGATCACGGAAAATGCTCAATCGGTATCGGACTATCGTTCAGGAAAAGAAAAAGCATTGAACTTTTTATCCGGACAAATTATGCGATATACCAAGGGAAGAGCTCAGCCTAACCTGGTGATTCAGTTATTAAAAGAAAAGATGAATAAATCAAATGATTAGATTATAATAAAGAAAGTATGAATGTAATGAAATAAAATGAAAGGAGGTATTGCATGGATACCTATCGGTGTACTGTTTGTGGGTATATTTATGATCCAGAAAAAGGAGATCCTGAATCAGGGATTGAGCCGGGGACTTCTTTTGAAGATTTACCAGAGGATTGGGTTTGTCCTTTATGCGGAGCCAGCAAAGATGAATTTGAGAAGGAGTAATTTTCATGCCAATCAAAAAAGTAAAAGAAGATATTTATTGGGTTGGGACAATTGATTGGGATAGGAGGCTGTTTGATGAGCTTATTCCTTTGCCTGATGGCACCAGTTATAATTCCTATTTGATTAAAAATCAGGATGAGGCTCTTCTCATCGATACAGTTGATCCCAGCAAAAAGGATGAGTTTTTTCAAAACATTAAAGAAGCTAAAATAAAGAAGATTAAGTATATTATTGCACAGCATGCTGAACAGGATCACTCGGGCTGCATACCGGATGTTTTAAGAGAATACCCGGATTGCAAGATTATTACCAATCAAAAATGTAAAGAACTGTTGACCGATGAATTACTCCTAAAGCAAGAAAATTTTTATGAAATCAAAGATGAGGAAATCTTTCATTTTGGAGATAAAACATTTCAATTTCTTTTTTCCCCATGGGTACATTGGCCGGAAACATTTTTAACCTATCTGCCTGAGACAAAAATATTGTTTACTTGTGATTTCTTTGGATCGCACCTTGCAACAAGCGAATTATGGGCAGACAGTAAAAAGACCTATCTCTACCGTGCAGCCAAGCGCTATTACGCTGAAATTATGATGCCGTTTAGGCAGGTCATAAAAAAACATCTCGAAAAGCTTAAAGGACTATCGATTGACATCATTGCCCCGAGTCATGGTCCTATTTATCGCAATCCGGAATACATTTTAAGTGCTTACCAGGAGTGGGTATCAGACCAGGTGAAAGAAGAGGTAGTCATTCCGTATATTTCAATGCATGGATGTACGCAGAAAATGGTTCTATATCTGATGGAGCAACTCATGAAAAAAAATATCAAAGTAACGCCTTATCACCTGATTTATAGCGATGTTGGGGAGTTAGCCATGGCGTTAGTTGATGCAGCAACCATTATTCTAGCATCGCCTACGGTCTTGACAGGGCCGCATCCGCAAATTGTTTATGCCGCATATCTTTGTAAGATTTTGAAGCCAAAAGCAAGATTTGCCGGAATCATTGGCTCATTCGGATGGGGAAGCAAGATGGAACAGGATTTACTGCAGATGCTGTCAAATCTAAACGTTGAGTTGTTACCGAGTGTAATCGTGAAGAGTTATCCCACAAAGGATGATTTTTTGAAACTAGGCCAATTGGCAGAAAAGATAGCCTCAAGCCATGCTAAATTAAAAGAATGAATTGGTCAAGTTCAAAAAAAGTAACGTTTCTGGGACGATCATCAACTTTTTGAAATATATCCCCACCCATAGTGTGGGGATTGTCTTTTTTAATTCAATAGGGAAATAAGTTTCTAAAGGAACGAATATCGATGTTTTAATGTAATGGAGGTAAAGATGAATATCAATAGAAGAAATTTGACGGTTACGATGATACTCATGATATTTTTCCTTGTTTTTCATTCTGCAAATGCACAAAAAACGATTGATGATATTTTATATGGGGATTTCAGGGAAATTGAAAGCTTTGGATATATTCAAGTCAAAGTCCAGCAGGATCAGGGTGCGATGATTGGACTCCTTGATAGCGCAGAGTTAACGGATTATGCAAGATTAAAATTTAAAAATAATTTCAGCGGTATTCCTTATCTGGAAATTGCTGCGGAAGAATCAACCCTGTACCAGGAAGAAGAAAAAGCAAAGAAAGTCGGTAGTATTTGGTGTAGGGTATGGATTGTAGGAGAGATTTATCCTATTGCATATTATATTGAATGCAAAGCCGGAAATTATGATCATTATGAAATGTGGAGTGATGAAGTTCTTGGATATTGCAATGAAAAAGAAATCAACCAAATCGTAAGAAATGAAATCAATCGGATGATCGAAAACCTTGCAATCGTCTTTTTTAAAGTTCGAGGCGAGATCTAATGCTGATTTCCTGAGAAGTGGACCTACCATTCTTTTGAAATTAACAAGTCCTATATATATAAATGAGTAAAGAAACGTCTTGATATTTTTTAAGTGGATTTTTTATGTTTAAAATGAAAGTACAAAATTTTTTTGAGGATTATTCAAAGCTACCCAGAGGTATATTTATCCTTTTCTTTGCCAGGATAGTCCACTCTATTGGAAATTTTGTTTTCCCGTTTTTAGCCATATTTTTAACGAAAACACTGTTATTCAGTGAACAGAAGGCAGGTTTTTTCGTGATGATGGCAACCGCCGCCAAAATACCGGGACTGTTAATGGGGGGTAAATTTTCTGATATTTTGGGCAGAAAGAAAGTTTTTGTTTCTTTTTCTTTGCTCTCGGCATTATTTATTCTTTCATGCCTGTTTGTAGAGCAAAAAGAGATGATACCCTGGCTGTTAGCATTATCGGCTGTATTCAACGGGGCAATTCATCCATCAATGAATGCGATGGTTGCTGATATGACCAATGCTGAGAATCGGAAAGCCGCTTTTTCTTTACTTTACTTGGGAATGAATATTGGATTTGCCGTAGGTCCTTTAATAGCGGGATTTCTATACAATAAGTATCTTCAACTGATTTTTATTGGAGATGTAGCTACCACGGTCATTTCAGTTTTACTCGTGTTCTTTTTCATTGAAGAATCAATTCCCAGTAAGGAAAAGATACAAAGCTCGATTCACTCTAATCATACTTCAGAAAAACCTGAAGAAGGTAACCTTTACAGGGTACTATTATCAAGACCTTACTTGATGATTTTTTCCCTGGTCTTCACCCTGTATTCATTTATCTATGTTCAAAATGAATTTACCCTTCCTATCCAAATGATGGAAATATTTGGTGAAAGGGGTCCCCAATATTTTGGAAGCGTGATGACCGTTAACGGCATCGTGGTTATATTTATGACTGTCTTTATCATCAGTTTAACCCGAAAGATAGAACCTATTTTGAATGTTTCCTTTGCAGGCATTCTTTATGCTTTTGGGTTTGGCATGATTTATTTTAGCCAAAACATGATTTTATTTTCGATATCAACAATTTTATGGACGTTGGGGGAGATTATGGCCTCTACTTATTCGGATGTTTATATTATGAACCATACACCGATGTCTCATCGGGGGAGGTTCAGTGCCATTATCCACATTTTAATTGGCTCTGGATATATTTTTGGACCCTATCTTTCTGGGATATATATTGGTTATTATCAAATGAGAAATATCTGGTTGATTGTGTTTGCCCTGTCGATCATTTCTGCATTTTTGATGTACATTGTGTATCTATGGGAGGTTCGTTCTGATCAGCAACAAATAAAGGAGTACACCTGAGCTGTAGAATAACAATAATCCAGTCCTCGCATTATCATCCTGTCTTTTGATTTTATATTATTGATCCACTGTATTGACGATATTCAGTAATTTTTGCTTGACATCATCAAACTGATTTTTCCAATGTTTTTCAATTTTTTGCATTTCTTGTTTTAGCTGTTGGTTTTGGTCAATCACTTCCTCAAGGCTAAGCTCCTTGAGCATAATTTGATTGCCTTGGCGTAATACTTGCATTTTCTTTTGTGGATCGAATTCCAGGTCTTTCTCGACATTATCCAGGAATTCTTTCTTATCATTTTGTAGAGATTTTTTTATTTTTTTAAAATGATCAAAATATTGCTCAACCAGAGATGACTGCTTTATATTTTTAAGATTTTCAATGGCTAAAATACCATTCTTCCTTTTCTTAAAATCATGGTCATTACTAAAAAAAGTAAGGGATTGCAATAGGCTATGTTGTGCTTTGATCAGAGTATTTTCAGATAGGTCTTTGATAAGCCGCCATAGGTCGTCTGGTCCAATTTGATCTTTATAGAATTGCGCCAAAATGGAATCAATGATTTCCTGTTGCTTTATTTCTTCCAATTCTTCAGCACTTAATTTCTCAATATTTTTTGCTTTTTCCATTGCTATTTCCCAAGCAGATTTAATAATTGTCACTAAATTTACCTCCTCTTGAATAGTTCAAAAAAACGATCCTGATAAAATTCAAATAAACCCCAACGGTCTAACTCGGCCTTTAAATCTTTTGGTTCCATATCTCCATG
>JAFGSC010000123.1 GCA_016934875.1 Candidatus Atribacteria bacterium | reverse complement strand
AACTCCAATTCCGAATGAAGCGGTAAAAATAATCGAAGAAATTCCATCTAAGGCAGACTTTGCGAGCAAAATATCCGGATTTCCATTGATACCTTCCTCCACGGCACCCATAAATGCCATGGAACCAACACAATACAGCAGGCTTGAAGCGATAAAACCCTCAGTAAATTTTTCATTATTCTTTATGATATTTTTAAATAAATTTTTCATCTTGTTCCCAAATCGATCCAGCCTTTGTTCAATGCTCATCACTTCTCCAAGTATGCCTCCGATAATCAGGGATAATATAATCAACAAGGTATCATTTCCTTGAATTCCCATCTGAATTCCAATCATCAGCGTAACCAATCCGATCGCTTGAAAAAGGATTACACTCATTCTTTCTGGAAAATGACCTTTGAGGATAAATCCAATGATGCAACCCAAAAGAATGGATACGCTATTCACAATTGTTCCAACCATAATGCCTCATAAAATGCAGTTTAGATTAGATAATTTCATCGTCCTTGGTAATCGATTCTTTTTTACCCTTAGTTCCCTTGCTGCTCACTCCCGAAGATGTGAACTCTGGATGCTTAAACATCTGATCAATACCTATGGCAATCACAGCAATGGGCCAAAATCTCCAAATCGTGTCAGGCCACTGGTAAATTCCGAAATTCTTCAGCAGAAATAGTGCTCCGACCCCCAATAAAATAATCCCGAAAAAAATTGATCTTCTTTGAAACAATGAGACCAATCCCCATAGAATAATAATAACTGGCCAAAACTGCCATATTCTTTCCCATATCTGGATTCCCATTAAGTTTTCAAGCAAAAAAATCAACCCGATGATGAATACAATAAATCCAAAAAACCATTGTCCTGAATTTCTTCGATCATTATTCATAACTCAATGACCTCCTTATTTATTCTCTTGAAATATAAAGAATTCCTGTATCGTACTAGCGGCTATTCCTTCATTGAAATCTTTTCTGCTTCGTGCCAGATATATTCCAAATGGTAATAATCTCTTTTTTCTTCAGTAAATAAATGAATGACAATATCTCCGCAGTCCAGCAATATCCATCCCGTAGAAGGATCTCCTTCATAATTTACATTTCTTCTAATTCCACTTTCTTTTATTTTCTCAATGACAGTCCTGGATAGAGTCTTCAGATGGACCTGGGATTGAGCAGTTGTAATAATAAAATAATCTGCAATAAAAGAAATCTTTTTAATGTTCAGAATAATGGTATCTTTTGCCTTTTTATCGTTTAATGCGCTTGCCAAAAAAATAGCGATGTCTTTGGAGTTATTTCTCAAAAAAATTGCTCCTTCTATTTACCATAAATACCATCCTAAATTGATCTAAATTAAAGATAAAGACTCATCAGTTCTATTGCTGATTCCCGATATCCGCATTCTATAATTAAATTTTTCCAAATAAATATGAAAGACTATCTGTTCTGATTCTTATTCATTCAACCTAATTTAATCGATAAAATCGGTTTTTAGTATAGCATATTTTTACCAATTATTACAGTCATATCGACTGTCTTTTCAGGATCTTCTTTCCTGATCACTTCCACATCATTTAAAAATTGTTTCAGGTAATCATCGACTCTGATTTCTTTGGAATAAATTACCAAAACTGTTTTCTGATAATCAAAATGATCGGCATTATCGATATTAACTACATTAAATCCTATTTCCTCTAATTGGTTTGCTACACGATGGGCAATACCTGGCATCTTATTCCCATTCAGCACTTCAACATTCAAACCTCTATTCTTATTTTCAATTAGATATCGAGCTTTGCTTTTGACTTCTTCGTCATCAGGAACCAAGTAGCTTACCCCATCAATGTATTGTGGTTCGCCATAAATTGTTTCAATCCATATTTTTTCTCTGTCAACATCTTTCATTAGCTTGAGCAGAGCAATCATCTCGTTTGCATTCATATTGGTATGGATATATTCTGACAGGTTACCAACGATACTGGGTATTTTCATCATACTATCAAAACTCATCATTTTTTCTATCACAGCGTTAATCAGTTTCTGTTGCCTTTGAATTCTCCCCAAGTCTCCCAGGGAGTCAAATCTAAACCGAACATATTCTAAGGCGCTTTCTCCATCTAAAAGTTGCAATCCACTGTGAAGATTAATTTGCAATGATCCGGCTTGATCAACATAGTACATATCTTTCTCAACATTCAGTTGAACACCACCCAGTGCATCGATAATCAATTTAAAACTTTCAAAATCAATGACTCCAAAATAATGAATCGATAAGCCCATAAAATTTTCTACTGTCTTTTCGAGCAACTCAATGCCTCCATAGGCAAAAGAATGATTAATTTTATCTTCCCCTTTACCAGGAATCATCACCCTCATATCCCTTGGTATAGAAAATAAAACAGTATCTTTTGTTTTAGGAGACACACTCAAGACTAGAATCGTATCAGCCCTTCCACTGCTTTCGATACTATCAGTGCCAACAGCCAGAATATTGAGCCTTTCGTGGGCTAAAATATCCGAACTAAAGGGCATGAGGTTAAAAAAATACAAAAAAGCAATGCAAATGACCAATAGTAAGGCCATGAATGCCAACTGAAAAACCTTTTTTTTATTCTTCCTTTTTAAATGATTCAGTCTTTCTACTCTTCTCATCATTTCTTCTAAATTTATTTTTATATAAAATTTCGTTTCTGCATTGCAAGGTGTCAGGATGGATGATTTCATTTTTTGAAACTAAATATTTCAGTTCTGAGTTTAATAGCTCCAGCATTGCCTGATCGATGTCTTGCCATACAAGTTCCCTGATTTTTCCGTTACTGTTGATTTCCCTTCCTGGTTCAATTTTATCAGCAATATAAATAATTTTCCCCAGTAAATTCAAAGAATCAGATCCGGTACTATGATACTTGATCGCCTGCAACATTTCCGGGTCATCAATCTCAAAAATATCCCTTGCCAAGTAAGCGCCTACATAAGCATGCCAGATACCCGGGATGCATTTTTCAATTTCAGTCAAGCGGATATGATACTTCTTCACTAAATCCTGCAAATCGTGGTGGGTAAGATCTTTAGCACAATCGTGGATTAGCCCTAAAACTTTTGCCTTCTCAGTAGAGACATGGTAATATCGGGCAATTTCTTCAGCTACCTTGCTAACCATACAAGAATGCTGATATCTTTCCTCGGTCAACATATTCTTTAATTTTAGGTTCATTTTTTCAAAAATCATATTCGGCTATACAAAAAAAATCGACTTTTAAACTTGGCATACTTTTGTTTATAAATATAATTTATGTTGATAAATATAATCCCTGACTTCCTCAACAACAATATACTTAATGCTCAGACCATTTCTAACTCGATATCTTATGTCGGTAGACGAGATAGCCAGAGCAGGAATTTCCATAATTTGTAACACTTGTTTGAAATTACTATGCAATCGATCTAAATCATATCCCGGCCTGGTTGCTGCTACAAATTGGCACATCTGAAGCAATTCATCTTTTTTATACCATGTTTCAATTTCCAGAAAAGCATCAGCGCCGGTAATAAAGAATATTT
>JAFGSC010000122.1 GCA_016934875.1 Candidatus Atribacteria bacterium | reverse complement strand
ATTATTGCACCTATCAAGATAATAAAAGTTTCCAGATTACTTCTATTCTTCCTCTTATAAATCCTACTCGCTTTTCTCATAATAAATTATACCCCTATACTAACTTTTAGATAGATAAAAGTATATATCTTATTTTTTATATTATATACTAATATACTTTAATTATTCCACAAAATTTTTCAAAATTCTTCTTTTTTTATCTATATATTATTCAATTTGTTAAATATTTTTTATTATGATAACATATTAATGATTAATTAATCAATTAGCCAATTTACCAATCCTTCTATTAATTAATTGGGTAATTGGCTAATCGGTAAATTGATAAATTTAAAGGAATAAATATGAATTCAAAAAAGTACATTTTAATGGGCATTGGAAACATACTTCGAGGTGATGATGGAATAGGTTCCTTTATCGCTCAAAGTTTTAAAGATCATGATTGGCTTTCTATAGACTGTGGGGTTGTTCCTGAAAATTTTACCTCAATCATAAAAAAAAATAGGCCTGATCTCATAGTACTTATCGACGCTGTGGAGATGGACCTTAAATCTGGCGAGTTTAGAATAATTTCCCCCGATAGAATTAAAGCTCTGCATCTCACTACCCACAGTATGCCTTTATCCTTTTTAATATCTTATCTGAAAGAGCACACTCAAGAACTTATTTTTATCGGCATTCAGCCTAAAATTATTAGCTATTCCAATTCTCTTAGTCCCGAAGTTTTTAAGAGTTCTGAAGAAATAATCAGAATATTAAAAGGTAAAAATTTTCTATTGCTAAAAAAATTATAGGACTACGATTTTCTATTGTTTACCTTCATCCATTATCATTATTCCACGATTAATTTAGATGATAATCTATCTGCATCTGCAAGAAGAAATTCTTCACTCATATTCAGACAATTTTTAGGACATATATCATTACATTGAGCACAGAAAATACAACGATCGATATGAATTTTAACCTTCTTGTTATCAGGAATAAACTCGATTGCCTCAGCAGGACATACTTTAATGCACAATTTACATCCTATGCATGCATCTCTATCATAAACAATCTTCCCTCTAAAATTTTTAGGTATTTCCACGGGGGGGTTTATTTTTGCTTCTCCCTTTTCTACTTTTCCCAATAACTTTAATATCGAGTCAGGGCAATAAGTTACCGGAAATAGATTAGTAGCTGGTTTTTTAAATAATTGTTTTAACAGTTCAAATCCCATTGGTGTTGCCATTTTATCACCTCAAACTATATTAGTATCTAAAACGATTAATATAAGGCCAAGTAAGCCTATAATCGATACTGGAATCCAGTAAGCAAAAGAAACTTGGTCTATTTTTAAACGTGCGACTGCAACTCTAATAAAAGTCACTTCGATAAACATTACTAAAAACACTTTTACCAAAAAGAACAGTACATCTACAATGAATGCCAATACTCCACTTAAAGCAAGTAAGTGAGATATGTTATACGGAAAAAATAAAGTCACGGTCAAGGAAATCATTACTATGGTCTTTACTGCATCAGTTAAGCCAAATAGAGCAAGATTCCTTCCCGAATACTCTACTAATATTCCTCCAGCTAATTCCGTTTCAGCTTCTGGTGCATCAAAAGGTACTTTAGACAGTTCGCCCGGTGTAACTGCTGCAAGAGTAATAAATAGTAAAATTGCCCCAATGAAACCTAATGGACCCACTAACCCCCAGATAGGATGAGCATTGAGCACAGCTAAAGAGAAAACATTGAGATGAGGGTAAACCTGGCTTAATTTCCAGCCCAAAGCAACTACTACCGTTACCAAAGGAAGTTCATAACTCATCATCATTACCATTTCTCTTTGTGCTCCCACATTGGCATAAGGAGAACCAGATGAAAAACCGCCCACTACCATGCCAATAGCCGGTAGAGTCAATAGGTAAATAATGAGCACAATATCCCCATATCCGCTTAATAGGGGAGGAATATTCCCTACGGGCAAATAAAATAAGATAGTAATAGAAGAAACCAAAGCCATTATTGGCGCTCCGTTAAATATCCAAGAAACTGCGTTTTGTGGTACAATATTCTCTTTAATCATTAATTTAAAAAAATCCATAAAAGGCTGCCTTATGGGCGGACCAACGCGAGCCTGCATCCTTGCTGCTATTTTTCGGTCAATACCTTTATAATATAAACCTATTACTACTCCTAAAAAGGCAATGATGATTGCCCCTAATATCTTCAATAATATTCCAAATAAGCTTAAAAGTGTAGTCATGGAGCAATCCTCCTCGTTTTCTGAACGCTCAAATCATGCAAATCTTTCTTAGTTAACACTTCTTTTTGACCATTGGCTTTATTTAAAATAGTGACTCTATCCATACAAGCTATACAAGGATCAATAGATGCTATCACAATCGGGATATCAGCTATCTGTTCTCCCAAGAGCATGGGAGCCCAAGGCATTAAATTGTTATAGGTAGGTGCTCGAGCTTTCCAGACTTCCGGTACTTCCGCTTCAGCTAATTTTACATAATGGAATACTTCACCGCGAGGGGCTTCATGTCTTCCAATTCCTTCACCCTTCGCTTTCTTTAATTGATTTAATAATTTAACCAGTTTCTTCTCAGCAATAATATCTCCTGAGGGGATATTTTCTAAGCATTGTTCGATAATCTGTATTGATTGTACTACTTCCAACAATCGGACAATTATTCGATCATAGACATCACCATTTACTTCTCCGGTCAATACATCCGGAGTAATGGCCTTTACATCCAAATCAGCATAGGCCGAATAAGGTTGATCCTGTCTTACGTCCTTTTTTATCCCCGATGCTCTGGTAGTAGGTCCTACTGCACATAAGTTGAGAGCCTCTTCTTTGGTTAAAACACCAACATTTTTTGTTCTTAAAGCAATGGTAGGATCCTTTAAGAATATATCTTCTAATTTTCCGTAGATATCCTTATAATATTCTAAAGTCTTACGAATTCGAGGTATTTGTTCTTCGCTAATATCTCTTCTTACTCCCCCTATCATAAATATCCCGTAATTAATCCTGTTTCCGGTAAGATATTCTAGAAGGTCTAATACTTCTTCTCTGGCTCTCCAGGATATATATAAAACAGAATCAAAACCTAATTCATGACCGGCGATCCCGGCCCATAAAATATGAGAATGGATCCTTTCTAACTCAGCAATAATGACTCGAATATATTGACCTCTTTCGGGAACTTCAATCCCAGCAGCATTCTCCACTGCCTGACAAAAGGCAAAAGGATGAGAAGCAGAACAGATACCGCATATTCTTTCGGCTAAATAAATAATTTGAATTGGATTTCTTTGCCTTCCCATAAATTCTATCCCTCGATGATTATCCCCAGGTGCTAAATTTACCTTTTCAATGCGCTCTCCATATATTTCAAAATTAAAAGTCATCGGCTCTTCCAAAGAAGGGTGAACCGGACCTATGGGTATAGAGTAAGTCTTTTTATTCAACTTTTTTCACCTCTTCTTCTTTATCAGTTATATTACCACCTATGTGTTTACCATTTTTACTTAAAGGATACACCCCTTTTTCATCTTTTCTTAAAGGATAAACACCCTTTGTAAAATCTATTGGTAAAAATACATTAGGTAAATCGGGTAATTCCTCAAAGGTAACCCCCATCATTTCTTTTATTTCTCTTTCGGAAGTTTGAGCCCCCGGTATTAGATCAGTAATAGAAGGTATCTTAAGATTATTTTTTGGTAAGCTGGTAGCTAAATTTAAGGATATCTCTTTGAATCTCTCTCCATAATAAATGGAGAAATGATAGGTTAATTTTATTTCTTCCCCTGTATCATTATCTGAAATAATAGCAAAATGAGGAAACTGAATAGTACATAGAAATTTTACTGCTTCTTTAAAGTCCTTTAGTTCTATCTCTAACCATATCAAACTATAGCTATTCTTTTTTAATCCTGCTGTTTTAGTTTCTATTTTATTATTTGTAACTGAACCATTAAATTTTTCTTTAAATAATTCTATAATTTTTTCTGGTTTTATGTATTCCATTCTCTACCACCTTTTTTCTGGTATTTCGTATATCGCATTTCGTATTTCGTAAGAAACTTAAAATTTGGATAGCTATTCTCTGGATAACGAGATATGATTCAAGAGTTACAAGATACGTCTTCACTATTTTACTAAAGCAGTTTTCATGCTTTCTCTTAAATTTTCTAACTTTATCCAGGCTTGTAACACACCATTTATTATTGCTTCCGGACGAGGAGGACATCCCGGGACATAAACATCGACTGGTATAACTTTGTCGACAGAGCCTGAGATGTTATAAGAACTGTAAAAAACACCT
>JAFGSC010000121.1 GCA_016934875.1 Candidatus Atribacteria bacterium | reverse complement strand
TATTTATATTCTTTTTCATTTAATACAAACCATTTCTTTCAACGATTATTTGCTGATCATATCTTCTTTCTCATCATTGCGATACTTCAGCTGAAAATATTTTTGAATAATCTTGCTCGCGATTGGAGCCGCAGCCTGACTGCCATCCCCTCCATGCTCGACAAACACCGTAATACAAATCTCCGGGTCAGCATAAGGAGCAAAACCGACAAACCAGGCATGATTTTCGCCTTGAGGATTTTGGGCAGTTCCGGTCTTTCCAGCTACTTCTAGACCCTCGACACTTGCCTGTATGCCTGTTCCTTTTAAAACGACTTCCCTCATTCCTTCCTTGACGATCTGGAAAGTTTTTTGCGATAACCCTATTTCCTTGACTAATTCAGGCTCAAACTGTGAGACAATTTCACCGTTCGGAGAAATGATTTTTTCTACATGAAACGGCTTATACACCTTTCCTTCACTGGCAATGGCACAGACCATACGATGGATTTGGAAAGGCGTCGCTAATAAGTATCCCTGGCCGATGGACAAATTAATCGTATCTCCAGGATACCAGACTTGATCAAGTGCTTTATTCTTCCATTCCTGAGAAGGGACTAAACCGGTCAATTCTCCGGGCAAATCAATATCGGTTATTTCGCCCAACCCGAACATCTGGGCATAATGACTGAGTCGATCGATTCCAAGGCGCTGACCCATCGTATAGAAAAAAACATTACATGAATTCCTGATAGCTCCAATAATATTCTGATTGCCATGTCCGGTTTCTTTCCAGCACTTAAAGGTCAAATCTCCCAACTCAAAGTACCCCGGACAATAGACTGTACTATTCAAATCGACAATACCTTCCTCAATCGCTGCAATAGCGGTAATCAATTTAAAGACCGACCCGGGCGGATAAATCCCCTGTATATTTCGATTGCAGAGCAAATTCTCTTTGCTCTGCGCTATCTCATTCCATGCTTCGACTGAAATTTCCTGGGTGAACAAATTCGGATCATACCCAGGCTGGCTAACCATGGCAAGTATTCTACCGGTATGAGGTTCACTCACAATCACTGTCCCTCTATGTTCGACCAGGATATCCTGGGAAAACTGCTGAAGTTCGCTGTCAATTGTCAAATAAAGATCATTGCCAGCAACCGGTTCCTGGTGGATTAAAGTCGCGATTTCTCTCCCCAGAGCATCCACTTCTACTTCTTTACTGCCCTTCTCCCCTCGTAGATAGGCATCGTAATGTTTCTCAATTCCATTTTTTCCAACAATATCCCCGCCGCTGACATTCTCCCAAGTTGAACTATTCAATTCTTCCATGCTGATCTCGTTCACATATCCCAATACATGAGCGGCCAGATCCTGATAAAGGTATTTCCTTTCAGGTTGAACTTCCAGAAGTATTCCTTTTAATTTATATTTCTGTTCTTCAATCGCAATCACCTGATCGGTATTGAGGTCTCTCTTTAGCGTCTGTGCCTGAAACGGATTCTGTTTCATCTGTGTGAGCTTTTCCACAATCTGAGGTTCTTCAATAGAGATCAAGGGACTTAATTTACTGGAAAGAGTCTGGTCATCATCCGCTTCAGCCGGTACAACCGACAAGTTTACTGCCGGTCGATTGGTGACCATTAGCTTTCCTTTCTGGTCATAGATCTCTCCCCTTGGCGCCTCTTCCACAAGGGAGCGGATACAATTATTCATAGCTCTCAGTTCATATTCTTTACCGCGAATAATCTGCAAGTACCAAAGATTAATAAGTAATAAAATAAAAAAAATAATCATCAACATAAACAAGTTGCTTAATCTTGTTTGGATAAATTCTCTACTAACCTTTTCATTTTTTTGAGAAAACATTATTTTATCCTTGCTGTTTTAGATAGCTAAACAATTTTTGTATTCCCACAAGAATCAGGGGTGCCAGGATAGCGTTGATGACCGCTTGAATTAAAGTCGTTTTTTTTAATACCCCAACAAAATCATAATCCGTATGCAGGGCATTGAGCAAAAGAAAGATTATCCCATTGTTCACAATCGTAAAGAAGAAAACAGAGATAATAACAATCCATAACAAATGCTGGGAAAACACTTTTTCCCGTATGATTCCCGAAAGGTAACAAATAACCGTTTTGACAAGTGCATTCATTCCCAGCAGATGGACCGAAAAAATATCTTTCAGCAAACCACCTAAAAATCCGGCGATGATTCCTTCTTCGCTGGTCGAAATAAAGGATAGGCAAATCACGACAATCAATACAAGATCAGGTTTTACGGTATTGAAATTCAGCATATTTGACAATATTAATTCTACCACTAAGGCAAAAACCAGGATACCTATTTTAACCAATAATTTCATACACTGAAATTCCTAACAATACTTTTTAAATACTCTCTCGTGGATTGATTCATTATACTGAAATTTTACTGATTATTATCAGATAAATTTTGAAACATTCTATAAAATTAGAGATTTCATTTTGAATAAATTCTTAGGTATGATTGCAACATATAGAAGAAAATAATTCCTGCTTACCAGTGAGGCATAGCTCTTGAAAAACAATTATTTGCTTTCTCGAAAGAATAATTCAACTTTCCCCAAAAGAATAAGCCACATAAAATAGGGCAAGGCTATTGCTCTTTTAATCCTTTTGGGTTCTTTTAACAATCGGTAAATCCATTCCATACCATGTTTCTGCATCCACAACGGAGCCCTGGGGATTTTTCCAGAGATCACGTCAAAACTACCGCCAATCCCGATACATACCGGAACGCCCAATTCTTCTTTATGATTTGAAATCCAGATCTCCTGTTTCGGAACACCCATTCCCACCAGTAAAAAATCCGGTTTTTTCCCTTTAATATCCTCTATAATCTCCCTTTCACTCTTTTTTCCCGTACCATGGTTATTTACATCACACTGAAAATAACCATGATGATACCCCACAATTTGAATCCCAGCGTATCTACTTTCCAGGCTCTCTACAGCCTTCTTGATAATTTCATCTTTTGCACCCAGTAAATAAAGGCGGTATTTCTTCTCAACTGCCAGATGACAAATCAAATGAATTAAATCAATACCCGTGATTCGTTCGATCAGTGGAACATCAAGGGTAGTTGTTGCCCAAAGCAATCCTGCTCCGTCAGGAGTAACCAGGTTTGCTTCCCTGGTAATCTGTAAATACTGGGAATCCCTTTTTGCTCTTACAATTGCCAGCGTATCAGGTGTAACCACCTGATGTGGAATGCCTATTCTAACAAATTCATCGATCCGCTCGATTGCCTGTCGACAATTAATTCGATCGATGGGTACACCAAATAATTCAATCCGTTGACTGACGGCATCGTAACTCATGATGCTTTCATTCTTGGACACCTGTTCTTTCAACCAGTAAAAAGCGATTAAACCAATCCCCATCATGGCGGTAAACAAATAGATATCTTCACGTATGGATATCATCACCGCCAAAAGGCTCAGGTAGATCGAGGTAAATAACATCACTGTATTTGCGCCTTTTCCCGAAAAGCCCTGGTTGATTAATTGCTGCCTTAGTTTGCTGTCATTAGCAAACCCAAAATACTCATCTTCTCTCAAACCTGCGATAAAAGAATAGGAAGTATCGATAATTGGAAATCCCAAAATCAACAGGGGAGACAGTAAAGTAAGTGCTGCCGTGCTTTTCATCACACCTAAAATCGCAATCACTGCGAGCATAAACCCAAAGAACATGGAATAGGCAGAAAAATTACTTTCTTTCCAGCAGCCTTTCTTTTTCAACACCAATATGATCAAAGAACAAATCATTAAGGCAACCGATAGAATCTCGGCTAACACCAGGCCTTGCCTTTGGAAAATCGAAACGAATAAAAAAGTCAAGGAGGCAATAAAAACCATGGATGGAGTAAGGTCTCCCAACTCATCCGTCTGTCCCAGTGAATTGGTAATAACCAATAGCCAAATCAAGGTAACCGGGATCGAAAAATAGGTTAAATACCAGTAACCGCCTAAGGAATTTCTCAAAAATTCTATCCTGACGCCAAAAGAAATCACCAGCAAAGCAATCAATCCCTGCAAAAGCAACTTGAGCCAAATAGCCATTTTTTTCTTTTGATCATACTTTCCCAAAAAAACAATCAATAAGCCTGCAAGGCTTATCCCTAGTAACTTAATCAAAAAAGAATCCCACTCAGTCACTCGTTCCTCCCGACATTTCCCATGACGTTTTTTGATCAGACGATAAGAAATAAATTTTCATTCCAACGCTTCTTTTATGCTTCCCTTAATTTTTTCTTGTAAACCATTCTACCGTTTTTGCCAGGCCACTTTTTAAATCATTTTTTGCTCCCCAATTCAGCATCTCTTTTGCTGCTTGACAATTAAGAATATTCTTTCTTAAATCTCCGGGACGTGGCGGGCCATAATGTGCTTCAGAATGCCTATCCAGCAAATCTTGCAATAATCGATACAATTGATTGACTGAACTCCCAACCCCTGTGCCAGTATTAAAAGCACAAAAGGAACCTGGCCAAGATTGACCTTTTCTCAGCCTTGATAATTTTAGCATATTTTGTATGCTGAGTAAACATGCAAAGGCAACATCTTCTACATAAACATAATCACGAATGTATTCTCCATCCCCATTGATCGT
>JAFGSC010000120.1 GCA_016934875.1 Candidatus Atribacteria bacterium | reverse complement strand
AAACCAAACTGTGCCAGAACTTTATCAATTTGCGGATCGACGATTCTGGCTTCTACGCAGGTAAGTTTGTAATCCATTAGATCGATTTGGTCTTCCAGCTTCTTGGTATTCCCCTCAGTAGAGGGGTACCCGAAGGGCGGGGTGTTCTCATTCCCCTCTTTTAGAGGGGTGTCACGTAGTGACGGCGTGTTTAATAACTTCTCACAATACCCCTCCAATTACTCCATCACACTATTCAGGTTCTGCTTAACATCTTCACCACTATAGTGAATAATATCCAGTCCCAGAGATTCCAGATAGTTTTCTCTTTCTCTGTCATATTCGATTTTACCATTATAACTGCTACCTTCGATCTCCACCACAAATACAGGGTGGAAATATGACCATAGCGGATGGATTTATCCCGCACGCTTTCGGTAGAGATTTCTTTGATCGGCATGGCAACTTCGATGAGCATTTTATCTTCTGGCATACTATTCCTTTTTATCTGATTTTATAAATACCATCATGAGGGGTGATGACCTGGTAACTGCTTGGTGCCAACTTAGTGCCATCTTATTCATCTTTAGCATTATGTTTAATTTTTTTCAATAACTTTTTTCCTTTTTCGGTGAGACGGTTTTTTGATTGGGATCATTACGCTTATCCTTGGTTCTGGCAATATATTTTGCGTCTAAAGCTGGGGATAAATACGTTTTAAAGAAATGCTTTGAATCCTTTAAATCGAGTAACACAAGTAGTTCGTCCCAAGACATTTCTCCAGAGATGAGTTTCAACCTTCGCTTTACTTGTGGGATAACTTGGGTGGGGTAAATCTGCACAGATGTTCCGGGTTCATTTATTTTCAATCCTATTTCCGGGTAGTCTTTCATCTCTTTGAGGATTTTTTGAAACCGGAGCTCCATTTTTTTCGGAAGCACTCAAGATTTCTCTCAAAATACTTCTTTTGCTTTTTTCTAACATAACTTACTACTGCAGGTAAATATTCTCAACAGCAATTATAATTTCATTTTTAATTTTTGAATGAGTATGTTCGACTAAATCGATGTAGTTCGCTCCCAAGGTTGAATGTAGATCATTGATTTCTTTTTGGAATTTGGATAAATTTGTTTTTGATGATTTTGGCGATAACTCATGAAGAATAATACGACGAAGTGAGTATTTGGGGAGCGTTCTGAAATTTAACAAGTCTTTTAGTAAAGCTCTAATGAAAGGCAGTTCATCTATTAACTCTTGTTTGAAGAACTTTAACGCACTTTTAAGATTGTTAATTGATTTTTGTTCAAGAGAGTTTTCACGGTGAACTAACTTAAAATGAGAACTATGAACTTTTAACTGTTCATAAACAGGCCAGAAGAATTTGCTCTGTTTTAATTTTGGTTCGTCAATAGAGCATTCGATATGCTCCAAAGAATCATCGATAGAGATTTCATAGATATCGGGTTTTTCAGCAGCAGAGTCATCAACATACTGAATGAATAATCCTAAACCCTTTTTTCTGAAAACCAGAACTTCATTACAATGGAATGATTTTGCGGTTTTTACACGAACAGGTAATCCTTTAACCTTGCTAATTAAATCCGGATGAGAAGATTTTAAATCAAAGACAATTTTTCTAATCTTGGTGAGTATAGATTCTTCCTCTAATACATCGGGATTAATATTTATTCTTTTGTATAATGAAGAGGCTGAGGGCGTCTCATCAACTTCAAAAATCTTTGCATCCTCCCCTAAAGTATTATGAATTAGAAACATCTTTTGCGAAGCAATCTGCTTGCTTTTGACAATATCTGCACCCTGTTCGGTTGGGAAAAAATTATAGATATGTAATTCATTAAAAACTTTATTACCAATACGATTGATGCGACCAACTCTTTGAATTACCCTGGTAGGATTCCAGGGAATATCATAATTTATGATAGCCCCTGCCCTATTGAGATTGAAGCCTTCCGAAAGTTTGTCGCTGGCTACAAGAATTTGATAGTCATTCAATTGCTGAGATTTTGAAATGGAAGCATCAAAATTTCGTAATATTTTTTTTACAACACGATCTGATAGATTATCGGATATTGACAGAACTTTATTGGGAAAAGCGGCTTCTAAAAAAGGAGTGATGTGATTTACAGTAGCAATGTATTCTGAAAATATTACTACTTTTCTTTCAGGTTCATTTAATTCGTGAGAATTAATAATATCTGTAATCTGAGCAATAAGTTCAATTATTTTTGGATCATTTTTTACTAAATTCAAATTTTTGATAACAATAGAAAGCTTTTCAAAAAGAGCCAGATCATTTTGAATATTTGTAAAGAACTCATGCTTCAATTCAAATTTATCTACATTATAAATTTTGTCATGCTTTGGACGCTGCTCATTTTCTAATAACTCTGCATATTGAATTAAAGCTGTTTCAATTTCATCCGGATCGTTTTCATAAATTTTTTCAATTAACTTTCTATCTAAAATGTATTTACCACCTGATTTTTCGATGAATTTGATGACACAATTATGAACCCGAATGAAGCTTTTGATACTCTGAGCAAAAGAACCAAATGAACTTTCAAATCTTTTAACTAGAAGCCTTCTCATAAAATCGAATAAGTTTCTTTGTTGTTGGAAAGTTCTGTTACTCTCCATATCCATTTTATCAGATTTTCGAACTTTTTCATAAAGAAATGGTTGATAAATAGCACCAGTAAAACCCTTTTCTTCGCCAAAGTAATCATTAATAACTTCATCGTAAAATTCAGATTGTTCATGAGATAAATAGAAGAAAAGTTCAACCGGGTCTTTCATTTCTGAAAGCTGTGATATTTCTGTTTTGTAGATTGGATCGTTTCTAAGGTCCAACCTGTTTCTTCGGATTACAACAGGCTCAATAACACGTCTTATATCTCTGGATAACTGGTGAGCTTTACTTTTAACTTTGTTCAAATCTATGGGGAGATCACCAAAGATTTCCAGATAATAATTTTTACAGCGTTTGATTTTGTCTTCAATATCAGAATTATAATTTTTAAGAATGTATGATAATTTTCGGAATAAAGAATTATAGTAATTGAATCTAATTTCAAGATTATCATCGAGAGTTATGCGAGATTTTCCGGGGATAATGAATAATTTGAGCATTGAAAAAATATCTGCTGGAGAGTTATTGAAAGGTGTAGCTGTAAGCAAAAGAACTTTTCTGTTTCTGCAGATGGAACTTAGAAATTCGTAATTTGCCGTATCCTGATTTCTAAAGCGATGAGCTTCATCGATGAGAACTATCTCGATAGTATCACCATATAGCTGCACATATTCAAGAGTCTTTTCCAGATCACCGCTGGAGCGGATTTCCCAGTCATGGAGTTTGAAGTCGTGGATGTATTTACGCCAACCAGATGTTGCATTCCTATCACAAATCAAACCAGGCGGACAGATTATGAGACCTCTTTTACCAAGATTTCGACAAATCATGCCAGCAATGACAGATTTACCCAACCCAACCACGTCTGCAATGATAGCACCGTTATAGTTTTCGATGATGGAAAGAGCTTGATCAACAGCATCGATCTGATATTGGAAAGAAGTATAACCACTATCACGAAGTAAAGTTAAAACATCGGGACGAATATGTTTTTGTTCCATAACATCAAGATAAGTTATCAAAACTAAAATGTAGGCTTCGAACGGAGAGACAGTGGCAGCTTGGGTATGATGCCGAATCATGTGAATAAGATCGCTTTTTCGTTGATTATCCTGGGTGATGGGAATTGCAGAATCCCAGAGATCATCAAAGTATTTTTCTGCTTCCAGAAGACCATAATCACCAATCTCAACGTTAAATTCCTGCTGATTTTCCAAACCAGCTTTTGTGAGGTTACTACTACCTGTGATAAATTTGCAATCTGTAATACCTTTGAGAGTTTCTTTGATCTTGAAAATGTATAATTTTGCGTGATTCGGATCAGCTGTTTTCTTAATCTGAAGTTTTTCTTTTTCTATCAATTCAATAAAGAAATCAATTTGCTCATAAAATTCCTGAATATCAAGATCCTCTGAATTTAATGCTTTGGAAAGCGAATGGAAATAATTATCAACCTTTTCTGCAATTGATAAACTACTCACATCATGAGAGAATTCTACGCTTTGACCGAGAAGATCATCTACCTGAAGACCGACTAATATCTTAATGTCTAAATCTTCTCTATTAATAATATTTGCATAAAGCTCTTTCCAACCGGAGAAATAGAAAAAACCTACCAGGAATTTTAATTCTTCGCTGTGTTCAATTAAGCTTTTGATACGGGTTTTTAGTGTTTTTACGTCCTGTTGATTTGTGATGAAATTATTCATAGTCTTCTTCTTTTTTATCTGGAAAAATGTTATCAATTAATATTTCCCAATAACCACCTAATTTGGGACCTTTTCGTTCGATGAACCTATGATCTTTCAGTATGTTCAAATAATTTTCAATTGTTCTTTGAGTCTTACTAATTTTTTTTGCCAGTTCTTTGGCGGTTATAAAAGGATTTTTAATTAACTCAATGTAAGTATTAGTTATCTCGTTTCCGAAGTCCATCCGAAATCTTTCCGAAATCTTACCGAAATCTATCAGCAATTGATTGGAATGAGCAGTGATTGATCCTTTTGCTTTCTCATCAATTTGATGTGAAGGATAGCTGATCTTCATTCTGAAAATATCTCCTTCAATTATCTCTGGTTCAATACCTGAATATAACTTTGAATATCTGTACAAATTGCGTACGCCAGAACCCAATTCTTCAGCAAGTCCGATTTCTTTAAAAACTCTTGCTATTTTAGGATTCTTTGGAAAGGGAGAGAATGATTCCGGAGTTAAATGACCATACCCGTGTGGACGACTAGCGTTTTCAAACACAACCTTATCCTTCTCAATGACCATCTTGGCAGGAAATGGATTAATAAATTCCCTGTGAATTAAAATATTTACCACAGCTTCCCGAAAAACTTTATTTCGTATACTTTTCCTGGTATCATTTTCTATATAGAAAGGATCGGGTAGATGCCTTTTTACAAATTCCATTAATCGATCATAACTTTCGAGCAGATTAGTTCTGACATCATATCTGTCATCATATCTATCAATATCTTTTATTCGCAGGATTGCGTCTGTTCGATGATGCGATAAAGCACTGAGGATAGTTTCATCCCTCCCAAAGAGAAGAATTGCTGCTAATGTAAATCCTGAACGACCTGTCTGATAATCCTTTTGATACAGACCGCAGCTTTTGAGAAGTTCTTCATTTGAAAGAGATGACCAAGGATGACTTCCACCAGCTTCATTTATTGCTGCTTTTCTAACCCTATCTATCAAATCACTTCTCAAATCGGTTAAAACTGCGTAGGGAAAAACAGTGTTTTCCGAATAGGTGGTTTGTTTTCTAATATATAAGTCTGTAACAAGCTTGCTATTATTGGTTATATCAAAATCCCCATCACTATTGCGATCGAATATCTTTCCTGCTGTTTTGTGAACTTGAGAACCTTCCGGTATATAAATATATAGTATCTTTTTACCTTCTATGCCTATGATCTCTGGTGAAAAATAAAAACTCGGATTCAACTTCTGAGGATTGTTTGCAAGGGTATTGAAATCCATGGCCTGCTTTTCCGGATTGTTTACACCAACAATATTACCGTCATTGGCAACTCCAAGAAGAATGTGACCGCCATTGCGATTGAGAAATGCACATACAGTTTCAAATGTATTATTGTTCAATTCAGTTTTTGATTGCTTAAACTCGATCTCAATACCTTCACCTTGCTTTATCAATTTTATTATTTTCTTCTGAATCATTTATATAACCATTATTGTTTTTCGCATTTTACCATCTGCTGCCGGCATTTTCAATTGGTTACAATTTGTAACCGTTTCGTTTCCCTCCTTTATTAACCGGTGTTTCATGACTTTCCAATAATTCCTGGCTCCTTGATAATCTTTT
>JAFGSC010000119.1 GCA_016934875.1 Candidatus Atribacteria bacterium | reverse complement strand
TGGAAACAGAGGGTTCTAAGGTTTTATGATTATGATCAGAACATCATTGAAATTGGTGAACCAATGAAAGAGTCGTGACTCTCTAGTTAAGGGAAAACCAGTTCCTATTTTCTTGATTTGATGAAAAAAGAACTTACACATTTCTATTAGGGCTTTACTGCTCTTTATGAGGGCCTTTCTTCTTTCTAAGAAAAAAAGAAGTACTTTATTTTCAAACATGCTAAAATGAAATGAAATAAAATTCTTAAAGCAAGAAAATAGAGTAAGGACTATGTGATTTATGGTTTTAATTTGTTTTAGATTATAATTAACCTAGCCTTAAATTAAAATATTTAAAATGATGATATAAATGAATCCTCTATACCAAAAACTAAAACATATGATCAAAAAGTATGATTTTTTATATGTGATATTCTTCATTTTCAGAGGGTATGGTTATAACCTCTTAAATCGGATTTTAAATTATTACTTTGAAAAGTTAAAATTTTACAAAAAAGTTGGTTACCCCTTGCAACTTAAAAATCCAAGATCGTTTCACGAAAAAATTATCTGGAAAAAAATTTATGATAGAAATCCTTTATTGCCTTTTACTGCTGATAAGTATAAAGCCCGTTCTTACATTAAGAATATATTAGGAGAAGAAAAAGCCAACAAGATATTAATCCCTCTTCTGTATATGACCGATAAACCGGATACGATTCCCTTTGAAAGTCTTCCTCCAAATTTCATTGTTAAAGCTAATCATGCTTCGGGTTTCAATATCATCGTAGAGAATGGTCATTTTAATAAAGAAAAGATAATTAAGACTTGCCAGAGATGGCTTAAGATTCCCTATGGCCTCGATAAGCTCGAATGGGCCTATCAACCTATCAGAAGGAGGATTATTATTGAAAAACTATTACGTGAGGACAATGGTAATAGACCCAGAAGATTTAACTTTTATATGTTTCATGGAAAATGCAAATCCATTCATGTTATGGTAGAAGGGATCAATAGTACCTTGGTGAGTTTTTTTGATGAAAAATGGGATTTTTTATTAGCTAAAAATCCGAATCGCCTTCAAGGACCAAGGATTAAAAAACCAAAAAACTATGAAGACATGCTGGAAATAGCCGAAAAGCTGTCAAAACCTTTTGATCACGTTAGGATTGATTTATATAATGTAGGTGAGATGATTTTTTTTGGAGAGCTAACCCATTACACAGAAAGTGGATTAGGAAAGTTTGAGCCCCAGTCTCATGATTTTGAATTAGGAAGATATTGGACAATAAAAGCAAAATATTGGAAAGAACAATAAAAAATTAGAAATTATGATTTATTTATCAATAGAAGAAGAATAGGAGATAGTGTTTTATCAAGCTATCAGATTTTTATAATAAAGATGAAATCATACATAGCCAAAAATTGATTCATCAATGGGAAAACAATCGGCTTTTTAGCCCATGTAAAGGAGTAAAGGAATTAAAAATGAGATTAAGATTATTCTTCATTTTTTTTATGGTAGTGATTTGGTTATGCTCTTTAATTACCGCTGCCAATGAAAACAACACACTGGTTTTTGCGATCTCTGTAGATGTTGACGAATTAGATCCTGGAAATACAATGATAGGGCAGGTAGTAGACAATATCTTTGAAGGCCTTGTGAAATTTAGTACAGGCTCCTGTGCTATTGAACCTTGTCTTGCCACATCATGGAAAATATCTGAAGATGGCAAAGAAATCATATTTTATTTGAGAAAAGGGGTAAAATTTCACGATGGAACCGAATTTGATGCTGACGCAGTTATCTTTTCTTTAAAAAGACAATATGACCCGCAACATCCGTACCATCAGTATGGTAAATGGAATATGTGGAGCTATATGTTTTCTGATCTGGATAGAATAGAAAAGATAGATGATTATACAGTAAAATTTTTACTAAAAAGACCCAATGTTTCAATAATGACCAGTCTTGCACTTCATCAAGTAAGTATAGTAAGTCCGGCAAATGCAGAGAAGTATCAGGAAGATGCCTTTAAACACCCCTGTGGTACTGGACCATTTAAATTTATTGAATGGATAAAAGATGATCATATTGTATTAAGTGTAAACAAAGATTACTGGCAGGGAAGGCCCAAGCTTGATCGATTATTCTTTAAAGTGATTCCTGATCCCTCAGCGAGGCTATTGGCTTTAGAAGTCAATGAAGTTCAGGGGATGGAACATCCTGATCCTGTTGATTTTGGGAGAATCAAGCTCCATTCCAACCTTGAACTTATTTCTGAGCCAGGCATGAATGTTGCCTATATGGCTATGAATACCGGTTATGGGTATGTTGATTCAAATAAAAATGGTATTCAGGATCCTGGTTTAGAGCCTTTAGTGAAAAATCCTGGTTATTTTGAGCCCCTAACTAAGAAAAAGGTTAGACAGGCAATTAATATGGCTATTGACAAACAGTCTATTGTCGATAATCTTTATATGGGAGCAGCCATTAAAGCAAAAAACGGAATGCCACCCTTCATGCTGGGGTATAATGATGAAATTGAAGATTACCCTTATGATCCGGATAGGGCAAAAGAACTACTGGTTGAGGCAGGTCATCCGGATGGCTTTGAAGTCACCTTAAATATAACACCGGTGTCTCGGCCTTATATGTTTGATCCAACCAAAGTAGCTGAAGCTATACAGGGTTATCTTGCAGTGGTAGGAATCAAGGTAAGTATCTTACCACAAGATTGGGCAAATCATCTGAAAGATGGTTATGAAGGTAAGCATCAATTGTATTTATTAGGATGGACGGGTGACAATGGGGATCCGGACAATTTTATGAATGCGGCATACGGATCGAATAGGGTTTCTATTGGCGTAGCCGGAAATAAATCTTTCTATATCAATGATGAAGCTCAAAAGTTACTTTCAAAGGCATTGGTTACTTATGATAATAATGAAAGAGCTTATTACTATCACAAAGTTCAGGAAATGATTCATGAAGATGCGCCCTGGGTTTACTTGGTTCACGCAACTCAGAATCTGGTTTTTCAGGAGAACATCAGGGGGTTTATTCCTCATCCAACTGGAAGGTTATATTTTTATCCGGTGTGGATAGAATGAAAATTTTATATAAATCATTATCATAGGAGGGATTGATCATGAAGCCAAGGGGATTACTGATGGCTGAACATAGGTTGATCGAAAGAATGATATCAATGGTCGAAGATGAAGCTAAAAAAATCAAACGTGATAAACCTTTAAATGTAGAATTTATAGATGTTGCGGTTGATTTTATCAGGACTTATGCAGACAGAACACATCACGGGAAAGAAGAAGAAATCCTGTTCCGCGATTGTGCTAAAAAAGAAATGTCTAAAGAAGACAGGTATATCATGGATGGGCTCATCCAGGAACATCAGTACAGCAGAAATACATTGAAGGAGTTAATTGCAGCCAAGGAGAAATATTTGCAGGGAGATCGTCATCAGC
>JAFGSC010000011.1 GCA_016934875.1 Candidatus Atribacteria bacterium | reverse complement strand
TCATCAGTTGTTCCGATTCTTTTCAAAGGATGCCGATCTGCGTTTGCCTGTCTTTTTTGGTCACTATTTAATAAAGACGCTGACAAAGGAGTATCTGTTAATGAGGGTGCTATGCAATTCACACGAGTTTTTGGAGCATACTCTGCTGCCAGGGCTTTTGTCAAACCTTCAATGGCCCCCTTTGATGCGGAAACCTGTGTGTGAAAAGGCAATCCTGTTTGAACAGCAACCGTTGAAAATAACACAATAGCCGCATTTTCACTTGATTCTAATCTTGATAAAACCGTCTGAATAACTTTAATTGCTCCAACAACCTGAAGGTTGTAATCGTTGATAAAATCTGCCGGTTTCATTCTGGCAAAAGGTCTCAGATTGATACTGCCCGGGCAATAAACAAGCCCCGACAACGATTCCGGCAGAAAATCGAGCGATATGTTTTCATCCAAAATATTCAACGGGAAATAATGAATGTTGCTGTTTGTTGCTTGCAATTCATTTCTATGAAAAGTCCCAAAAACCTGATGGCCTGATTGAGCCATTTTTTCGGTAAGCCTTTTTCCTATTCCCGAAGAAGCACCAACAATTAAATAGTTTGCCACTTTAAATCAATTCATTATCAATTTAATAATAAACATTTATATCTTCACTTTGTTTATTTTTAAACTTGTCCATAACGGTCGTGGATTATAAATCGTTGGTAATTGCGGGCTGCGTTCGTATCCACGTGACAAACCCACGAAGCGGGACGAGACACCCGAAAACCCACTGAAACCTGCATGTTTTATGACCGCGTGTTGTTTACAGTTTTTATTTGTTTTTATTTATTATGTCTATTACTACGCTATTATCAGCATATACTTGCCAAAGTTTTATTTTTTCATGAACAACAATCGCTTTCCACGATGCAGGAACTCGCCAATAGTTATTATTTTCAGAATTTTTCGTGTTAGTTATATATGTTCCTCTGGCATATCCAAGCATTACTATTATTGAATCATTTTGAAGTGTGTCGGTTATCTTAATCTTGTAATCCGGGAATAAACCGAAATAGCCAATCCATGATTTTCTCATGTTTTCATTACCAACCATTTTATTACCTTGCGAATCAATAAACTCATGGTCTTTAGTCATTAAATTGTACATCCTATCAATATTTGCACTATTTATTGATTCGATAAAATCATGAACGACTTTTATATCCATATTTTTAGTCTGTTTATATACCTGACAATTAATTGATATTGAGAAAATCAAAGATATTAAAATCAATGTATTTAATCGTTTCATTTTCTTGCCAGGTTATTAATTATCAATGAGAGTAGAATTTTCTTAAAATTGTGCACAACCTTAGTCAATAACCGAATTAAATGTTTTGCATATCCGGCTTATTTGCCTGGATAAACGAAGTGTTTGTTCGCATTTTCCTTTACTTGGCAAGGTTATTATTTCAAAACCTGTATTTAGTAAATGTTTTTTGTTGTGCGTCATGGGCATGCTTTGGTTTTTGATAAACTCCAAATTGTTTATTAGCGCAATGTGTTGTTGTGTTGCAACAAGCAGGGTAAGTTACAAACAATAAGTAAAATCACAACTCAATCAACAGGATAATTTTTAAACGGTTCCGGGTTCGGGATTCCGGGTTTGGGATTACTCGTGGCTCGAAGCTCGTGGCTCGTGGTTTCTTTGGGTGAGGGAGGATGTTCGAGTTTGAGTTTGAGTGTGAGTGAGGAGGAATGGAGAAAGTACGAGGGATAAAGGACACAACTGGATACCGATACATTGGTGCGCCTAATTGGGGTATATTGCGTTTTACCATACGCTAATTGTTGGTTTCATTTAATATTTTCTCTATCTCATGTCTTAAGTCCTCACCTCTAAGGTTAATTGCCAGAATCTTACCATCTGCAATTAGGTAGTTTGTTGGCAAAGCCTTTACATGATACAAATCTCTGTAAATTTCCATATTTGCATCCCAAAGAGATATCCATGTTATTTTATCCTTTATCATTGCAACTGTTAGTATTCTCTTTGATTGGTCGGTACTTACAGAAACAATCTCAAGTCCTTTGTCTTTAAAATCGTTATAAAGTTGTTGATAGTTTTTGTGTTCTTTTCTGCATGGTGCACAACCTGAGGACCAAAAGTCCAATAAGATAATTCTACTTTTTACCGAAGAAAATTTAATCTCTTTGCCAGATGTGTCACATAAAGAAAAATCATAGGGGTAATCTCCTATACCCAATATTTTGTAGTTTATGGGTTCATTCTGGTTATTTAAAAAGATATTAATTTGTTTACCATAAACATTCGACTTCAATTCAGGATTGAGACTTTTATAAAACTCCTTTAACTTTTTTACATCTATTTTGTCAGGTTGAAATGTAATATCAGAAACCAATTCAGGGGCTGCGCAATAGTAATTTGGATTGTTATATACAAAATCATTCCATTTTTCCTGCAACTCTGATTCACAGGCTTTAACCCTTTTTCTTAATTCCGATTTTTTTTCCTCTGGAATATTGGGATTGATTTTAACTGTATCAAAAATTGCTTTTCTCTCATTTTCAATCGCGGCAACTTTCAAGATATATTCATAATATTCTTCTTGTATTGATGAACCTGTAATTTTTGATTGAAATACCTGACCTTTTTTTCCAGCTAAATCCATTGATTTATTTTCAACCCAAAACATTAAGTTTTCATATTCTTCTATTTTATCAGGGTTTTGGGGCCGAACCCTTAGGGAAAATTTGGTTGGTTTTTCAAGTATTCTTGAAAACTCAAATTTCTCATTTTTTAGGATTATTACTGTTTCATCATCCATATCAACTCTCATGTTGTCAAGCAGTGGATTAATAATAATTTTTGTACCGCTTTCGAATCCCGTTAATGTTCCCTTTAATGTAAAGATTTGTGAATTGACTATTTGTGCATAGAGAAAGGCAGTAATCAATAAAAAATTGAAATGTTTCATATATCTATTTTTAATGTATGGTATGTTCGGCCTGGTGTTATGAAACGTAACGGATTGCGGGGTAGTGATACTATCTACCGATGAAAAAGCCTGAGGCGGGACGAAACGCTTGAAAACCCACTGAAACCGGCATGTTTTATGACCGCGTGTTGGGGCACGTAATTATTTTTTCTTTTTTATCACTGTCAAAAAATCAATTGGAGTCAATGCTTTTATGCTTGCGTTTTTGAAATCCTTTATGTTTCGAGTTATTATAAAATCAATCCCATTGTAACTCGATGCTATTAGTTGGATTGAATCTTCAAAATCGGATAAGTTTGTCGATAGAGCCTCAATTATAATATCCTTATCAATACCAATCAAATCAACAAATTAAATTAGATTACTAATAAATTCAATTGCTAATGAATGACCTTTGTCTTTCTTTGCAATGTAATAGATATCTGTAATTGTTGTTGCAGTTACAAATCCAAATACTGTTTTATTATCAATTTTCTTAAAAACATCTGCCGAATCTTTGTAAAACGTGTCACGTTTTAAAGCAATATCTAAAATTATATTAGTATCAAGAAGTAATCTCATATCAATTATTTGTATTTGTCAGTCAAATATTGATATTATAAATCATCTGTATTACTATTTGTTAAAAATCCGGACCACTTGTTTACAAAATCAGAAGTTTTTAATCGTGATGATTTAACCTCTTGTTTGGGAACAATTATCACCTCTACTTCTTTGTCAAACAATAGATTATTTAAGGGAAGTTTTATCTGTCCTGTTTTAGATATCCTGGTTTCAAATTTATAAGCTTGCATAATAATCTTTTTTGTCAAAGATACAAAAGAAATCGGAAATTAGTGAATGGTTTAACTACCAGAAAATCAACTCATAAATCACCAATTACTATTGTCAGATTTTTTTGTTTTTATGTGCCCCAACGGTTGCGTGTATAAAAGCGGTTGGGTTTTCGGAGCGCAGTCCTGTCCACCGACAAGAATGCTGAAGTAGGAGCCAAAGCCCCGCAAACCACTGAATACCAAATTTTTTATAATGTGTGTTGAACTAAACCGACCTATTGGTCGGTGGTTTTAAAGATCGGCCAAAAATTAGTATCATTGCATTCAATCTTTTAATAATTATC
>JAFGSC010000010.1 GCA_016934875.1 Candidatus Atribacteria bacterium | reverse complement strand
TAACCCAGAAGGTTTTATGGATTATAATAAAGCAATTTGGGAACGCATCATGAATACAAAGACTACCAGACTTTTTCAAGAATATGGTAATTTGGGAACATCAGGGGCGGGAGGAATCTTTGGTAATCTAGCCCAGAGCGTCAGAAATATGGAAGATGAGGTTTGGGAAGCCGAGAAAACGCTCAAAGTAAAAGAGATTATCTTTAAGGAAAAATATGAAATACGAAAACTGGCCAATTTTACATGTCCCCTAAGTTGTAGTCGATTTTATTATATTCATGAAGGAAAGTTTCAAGGGTATCAGCTTGAAGCACTAAAAACGAACGTTTATAGGGCTTTTGGAACAAATATTGATTTAGATAACAGAGAGTATATTCTCGTTGCAAATGAAATGGCAGATCGTTATGGTATGAACTGTGATTCTCTTTCGGCTGCTATCGCTTGGGCAATCGATATTTTTCAGAGAGGTTTAATTGATAAAGAAATCACGGATGGATTGGATCTTCGTTGGGGAGATGGAGAACTACAATTGAAATTATTTGATATGATTGCCTTTAGAAGAGGCTTCGGGAATATTTTAGCAAACGGTGTCTACCGGGCGGCTAAACAAATTGGCAGAGGTACTGAAAAATATGCCATGCATGCAAAAGGTCATGGAATCTGTGAACAGGGTATGAGGTCTCACAAAGGATGGGCACTAGGTATTATAACAAGCCCTATAGGTGGAGGACATCTTACAGGTGCACCCAATACCGAACAGAAAAGATTATCTCCTGAATTTGGAATGCAATACTTTGGTGTTCCAACAGCTGGAATACCAACTGAATATACAGGGAAAGGCAAGCTCGTTGCCTGGTTTGACAAATATAAAGCCATTGCAGACATTGCAGGCGTATGTCTATTTACTACTTACTGGATTGATACTTCCTATATCGGCCCGGATGATTTTGCTGTTTTGATTTCAAACGCTACTGGTGAAAAAATAGAAGGGAAAGAATTGCTTTTTCTAGGAGAAAAGATTTTTAATTTAGAAAAAGCCTTTAATACGCTTCATGCCGGTTTTACCCGAAAAGATGATATACCACCCTATAAATTGACAAAAATTCCAATTTCTTCAGGGGAATTTGCGGGTGAGAAATTATTAACAGACCAATGGGAAAAAATGTTGGATGAATATTATCAATCCCATCATTGGGATGTAAAAACAGGTTTGCAAACAAAGGAATGTTTGGTAAACCTTGGACTTCAAGATGCTATAAAAAGACTTGATAAGACAAAGCGATTTCCTATTAAAAAATAATTTAAAAAGGGTATTAGTGATACCAAAGTTTATTTATAAAATAGAAGTTGATAAGAATAAATGTACTGGCTGTCAAGCATGCGTTTTAGCATGTTCCTATCATCATTCAAAAGTTTTTAGCTTGACAGGTAGAAGTAGTATTGAGGTTTTTAGGGATAATAGTAATGGAGCTATTCGTATAACGATTAATCAAACATGTGATATGTGTCCCAACGAAGATGTTCCTCTATGTATACAGTTTTGTGCTGTTAAAGCAATTAGATTTACAAGAAGCAAGGAAACGAGTTAACAGATTACCGTATTTATGATTGAACAAAATTGAAAGGGGGATTTGTATGGTTGATCAGATTATTTCAAAATCTATAGCAGGTATTAGCCCTTCGGCTACGGAAACTACTTCCTTCTTGGCAAATCAACTAAAAAGGCAAGGGATCGATATCATCAGTTTTGCCCAGGGTGAACCTGATTTTGATACCCCTGATCATATCAAAGAAGCAGCAATCAAGGCGATTCAAGAAGGGTTTACTAAGTATACCGATGTGCCTGGTATTCCAGAACTCAGAAAAGCGGTTGCAGATAAATTTAGAAGAGAAAATGGAATTGTGTATGAGGAAGACCAGATTCTGATTACCAATGGAGGTAAGCAGGCGCTTTATGAAGTCTTTAGAACCATCTGTGAAGAAGGGGATGAAGTGTTAATTCCTATTCCTTGTTATGTTAGTTATGCTGAGCAAATTAAACTTACCGGAGCAAAGCCAGCCTTCTTCGAAACTAAAGAAGAAAATCATTTCCGGCCAACTTTGGAAGAAGTCTCCAAAAGTTTCAATCCGAATGTAAAAGCTTTTATCGTGAACAGTCCCAACAATCCGACAGGTGCCGTCATAGAAGAGGGTGAGCTGAAAAAAATTGCCTCGTTCTTGATTGATCACGGTGTCTATATTATTACGGACGAAGTGTATGAGCATCTAATTTATGATGGAAAAAAGCATGTCAGTGTTGCTTCTTTGGGAGAAAAAGAAAAACAGATGGCCATTACGGTGAATAGCGCTTCCAAGACCTATGCCATGACTGGGTGGCGGGTTGGATATGCCGCAGGTCCAAGAGAAATTATTCAGGGTATGAATAACCTTCAGGGACATGCTACGGGTAATATCAATTCCATAGCTCAAAAGGCTACAATTGCTGCTTTAAATGGCAGTCAAGAAGCTGTAGGGAAAATGGTTCAGGAATACACGAAGAGAAGAGATTATATGGTTAAAAGAATCAACCAGATTGAGGGATTGAGATGTCAGTATCCCGATGGGGCTTTTTACACTTTTCCCAATGTAACAGCCTTATATGGAAAGACTTATAATGGGAATCGAATAAACAATGACCTTGATGTTGCTAAATTCTTCTTAGAAAAAGCTCATGTAGCAGTTATTCCGGGTGTAGCCTTTAACTACCCTGACTATGTTCGTTTTGTTTTTGCTAAATCCTTGGAGGAAATAGAAAAAGGATTAGAAAGAATCGAGCAAGCAATTAGAAGATAAAAAGGCAAGTTGACTTTAGATTTCTCTTTTTAAAAACAAGGTATAAGAGGAAGTTCTTGCAGATTTTATAGATATAATTACATCTTTTATGTTTTATAGAAAAGCAGTATGATAAATAAAGTTAACTTAAATAAGTTTTGTCACCATGACCATGAACTGTATTTAGGAAATTAAAAGATTTTAAAGGAGAATAATATGAAAATCGTAAGGTACCAGAAAAATAAGGAGATATTCCATGGAGTTTTGGAGAATAACAACATTCGTAGAATTGAGGGTGACATTTTTCAAGACATTAAAATCAGCAGCATTTCAGATAACAGAGAAAATGTAAAATTGCTTGCCCCCGTAGTACCACCAAATATTATTGCCATTGGATTAAACTACAAAAAGCATGCCGATGAAAGCGGGCATGCCTATCCAGAAAAGCCAGTTATTTTTATCAAGTTAACTTCTAGTCTTGCTGGTCCTGAGGATCCGATTATCCTACCCGAAATGGCCCCGGATGAAGTGGATTATGAAGCGGAATTGGTTATCGTCATTGGAAAAACAGCCAAAAATGTCGAAGTGGAAGATGCGGATCAATATATCCTGGGATATACTTGCGGTAATGATGTATCTGCAAGGGACTGCCAAACACGTTTAGATCAACAGTGGGCTAGAGGTAAATCGTTTGATACATTTTGCCCTTTGGGTCCTTGGATTGAAACAGATCTTCCTAATCCTGACAACTGCAGGATTATATCCAGACTGAACGGGAAAGTGATGCAGGATTCCAATACTTCTGATCTTATTTTTAATACCAAAGAACTGGTCAG
>JAFGSC010000118.1 GCA_016934875.1 Candidatus Atribacteria bacterium | reverse complement strand
AAATATCATAACGTTTTTTTTCATTCTTCTTTACGACCACTTCGATTCTCCTTAAAAACCTTTCTTTCAATTTTTTATCTATGATCAGATATCTTGTGAATTGCTAGTCTAATCACAATGTTTCACAAAATAAAAATATTATGAAAATGATTGGGAATATGAATTAACATAATTTATGCTGGCTATTTGTCCTCAATATTTTTGTTGATAAGCTTTTCTAGGTCCATTGCAATCTTAGAGGTAGAAAGCTTTAACCTATAAGTTGGCGTGAATACAATATGATGCTCAGTATCAAAAGTAATTTCTTCAACTTTGCAATTAAAATGTTCTGCACTCACCTCTTCCAATATCTGAACGGCGGAATAATCATTATCGATGCCTAATTTTGGATAACTGGAACCTTGTACTTTTGCTATAGATGCAGAAGCAATAGAAATAAACCTGATTAGTTTTTCCACAGTATGGTTCATTTGAATCATTGCCTGGACATCCTGGTTAACTGTAAAATGTTCTCCTTCAATCGTAAAATCACCCTGGCCATTTTTTACTCCATGAAACTCACTCCTATCCTTTACACCACATCCTGATAAAACGATACCAATACCCTTCATTACTACTTGAATCCCCGCGTACAAAAAATTAGCAAACTATTAAATTTAACTTGTCTATCTTGTTATTATAATTTCCGAATGAACTACTTTAAATCCATTTAAATGATACGGCTTTATTATAACCGAAAACGTCAAAAAAATAAAATATTTCAAATATAAAAAATAACATGGGATTTATAAATAAAAATTAATTGAATCAACACTTTTCTTAATTAGTTTTCTTTAAAAAATCAAATGATACAAAAATCAAGACTTTATTCATTGTACACTGAATCAGATCATTTTTTGCCTATTTTACTATTTTTTCCAATTGAATCAAGTCTTTACCTGTACTAGCCGGTCAATGGCAATTGCTCTGTTTTAATTTTATAGTAATCTTATCAAATAATAACTCCCGCTTGACATACACTATAAACCCTTATTATAATTGGGAAACTATGAATACTGCTTTAGTTTATTTATTTTATGCTTGATATGACAAAAAACAAAAACAAATTAACCAAAAGGAAAATATTGATTACTGCAAGAAGGTATTTCTTTACCATTGGCTATTCTAAAGTAACAATGGATGAAATGGCTTTGGAACTCCACATCAGCAAAAAGACCATCTATCAATTATTCAAAAGTAAACAATTCCTGCTTGAATCAGTCATCTATGATTTTTTTCAGGAATTACACGAAAAAATTAAACAAATCATTGAAAATCACTGTAATAATCAATCAAATGTGCTCAAACAATTCATGTCTTCAGTTCAATCACAAATATCACAATGGAATATGAAAGCATTTGAAGAAATCAGTAAAAATAATCCAAGGGCTTGGAGTATTATCACTCATCTTCGAGAAAAAATGATTCATAATGAATTGAGAGACCTTTTACAAGAAGGGAAAAAAGAAGGAACGATAAGAAAAAATATTGACCTTGATATTATTGTCTTGATTATTCTTAATACTGTTCAATCTATAGCTATTCCTGAGATTACCTCGCAATTTCCTTATTCAACAGAAGAAGTAATTGAAATGATCGCTAAAATTATCATGCACGGCATTATCGAACCAGAAATATAGTATTGCTTTACGCTAAAATTCAACTGATACAGGAGAATAATGAATATATGAAGAAACTATCTCAATTTATTGTTACGCATTCAAAGAAAATAGTTATTTTTGTTGTACTTCTTACTCTTTTAGGTGTTACTCAAGTTAAGAATCTAAAAGTAGAAGATGACATCACAAAATATCTTTCTGAAAACGATCCGGAAATTAAGTTTTACCAAGAAATATCAGAGAAGTTTGGAAAATATGATGAGAATTTGACTCTTGTATCCCTGGAATATGACGATCTGTTTGAATTAGAAAATTTACAAAATTTCAAAACCATCGCTGAACAATTGGAAAAATCGGCTCATGTTTTATCTGTAAACTCTTTTTTAAATATGCCAAAAATTATTACAACTGATTTTGGTATTGAAGTTAGGGAGTTTGTAGAGGACTTTCCTAAAACAAAAGAGGAAGCGCAACAACTAAAAATAACTGCCCTTGGAGACGAATTAGTTAAAGGATCCTATCTATCACCTGACGGTCAGGTAGGTTTGCTCATGGTAGAATCGCAGGATAATGTGAACGGATTTCAGCTAAAACAAGGTCTAGAAAACATTATAAATCAATATAAAACAAATATTAAACGAATCGAGTATTATGGGCTTCCAATTATGGAAACCCAGATTACAGAAATGGCCTTGAACAATATATCTTTAGCCTTCATTGCCACACTGGTGGTATTGACTATACTTTTTTATTGCTTCAGGAGTGTGCAGGGGACCATTTTACCAATTTTAATTGCTTTAATTACCTCTTTTTGGTTGTTAAGTTCAATAGCATCATCAGGAAAGACTGTGACTATTGTCATTTCCGCAATTCCAGTTTTGATGATTGCATTGGTGACAGCATATGGCATTCATTTTATCAGTCGCTACTATGAAGAAAGAAACTATCTTCCGCCACAGGAAGCTGTTGGCAAAACGATCGAATCTGTGTTTATCCCTATTTTAATGAGTGCCCTGACTACGATGGCTGGTTTTGTTTCACTTGCCACTGTAGTTATAAGGCCTATGACAGAATTTGGAGTTTTTGCTACTATAGGCATCTTTTTAGCTTTCTTGCTAGTGATTTTTCTTTTAGGTTCAATTTTTAGTAATTTTATACCCAAGAAAGTGCCTGCAAATTTTTCCTATCATGCAAATGATTTTGTAACCAGGATACTTAAAATTACAGGAGAAACTGTAATCAATAAAAGCAAGTTAGTAATCGTATTTATCATATTGGCTATTGCCCTGTCAATTACTTTTTCTTTTCAGGTAGAGTCTGACTCCTCTATGGAAAACCGATTGGGACAAAATAATCCAATCACCCAAACAATCAATTACTTCAAAGAAAAATTTGGTGGAGTGGATTTTCTTTATGTCTATATGGAAGCAGATAATATTAAACACCCCTATATATTAAGAAGCATTGATAAAATCCAGAAATATGCTAGGCGCCTACCTTCTTTAAGCCAACCATCTTCTATTACCACTTTCTTAACCCAGCTCAATGATGCTATGGAGAATAAAAGAATCATTCCGGCAAATCCCAATAAAATTGATAACCTCTGGTTCTTTTCTGGCGATAATGATTACCTTAATTCGATGATTGCAGATGAAAACCAACACCAAAGTACCATCCTACAAATACGTTCTTATGAAATGACCTCTAGCGCTGTAGAAAGCTCCATTAGTCAAGTAGAACAATTTACCTTATCAATTCCCAACTCAGTTAAAGCAATCAATTTAAACGAACTATCTCAACAAGAAAGAGAACATTATTTCCCCTATATTGTTGAAGATATTATTTCTTCCTGGCAAGCCAATGGTAAGGCCATTGAAAATAGAGAAATAATAAAAGAAAAGCTGCTACAAATCGCTAGTCTCCCAATGAGCAATTTTATTAAGCCTACTAGAGATTTCACTACCCAGATCATTCACTTATCAACTTTGGAATTAGAGGATTTTGGTATATCCAGTACAGAAATTCAACCAATGATTTTAAATTATCTTGAAGACTATCCCGAAGAAATGTCATTCATAGAAAATCTAATTCGAGAATTTGACATTTCAGTTGAAGATGCTGAATATTTAAAGAATGTTATTCAAAGTTCTATTGCTATTGCCGAAGAACGTGAAAGAATTTCAGTCGCCCGAGACGAAATAGAAAAACTCCTCAATAAACCGCTAAATCAAGAGGATGCTGATTACTTATGGTATTTAACTGATGATGTTGTTTATATTCCTGATCAACTGGGAGATACCCAATTCTCTTATCGGCTTACCGGAATTCCAGTTATTACGAATGAGGTAAATAACAGTGTTTATCAGGGGCAAATCAAGAGTATGCTTGCAGCTTTTATTTTTGTGTGCCTATTGCTCATCTTACAGTTTGGATCCATACAGATTGGCTTGATTGGCATGATCCCAATTATTTTTACCATCTTAACTGCTTTTGGTATAATGGGTATGGCAAAAATATCGCTGAATATAGGTACGATGATGGTTGCCAGCATTGCCATTGGAGCAGGAATTGATTACACGATTCATTTTATCAACCGCTATAAACAGGAGCTGATTAAAAATAATGACTCCATCAAGGCAATAAGAATTACCCTAACCGGTACAGGTAGGGCAATTATCTTCAATTCCTTATCGGTAGCAGCCGGGGCATTCGTTTTAGCCCTCTCAGAAATAAAAATGATTTCAGAATTTGCCAGTCTGATTGGCAGTGTTATGTTAATTAGTGTAGTTTATACACTATTATTGTTACCCCTTTTATTACGCTTTGCAAAATTCAAGGAGGAAAATCGATGAAAAATATGAAAGAATTCTCTATCAGCTTATTTCTTATCCTCATGATTATGTTGAACTTAAATTTTAACGGCAGTGCAGACCAGCTATCAGCCGACCAGATCATGGATACGGTTAAGGACAACTTAGTAGATTATGAAAACAGTAGAACGCAAGCTGAAATGATCCTGATCGATCAAAAGGGGGATGAAGAAAAGAGAGAAATAATCATGGTTGAAAAAGAGGAAAATGATAAAGTAAGCCTATTAATGCGATTTCTTGCACCGAAATCAGTAGAGGGTGTTACTTTATTAAGCATGGAGGATGGAGACAAGATTTACCTTTTTATGCCAGCTTTTCAAAAACCAAGAAGAATATCTGGTTCAACAAAACAAGAAAACTTCATGGGAACCGATTTTTCCTATGAAGATATCAGTATGGATTACCAAAGCGAAGAATACCAGAAAAACCTTCTGAAAGAAACAGAACAACATTTTTTAATCGAAGTTATTCCGGATAACCAGGAAATTTCCTATAAAAAATTCCTTCTCCACATCAATAAAAAACATTTTTATATGGAAAAGGTCGAATTTTTTAATTTAGAGGAACAATTAACTAAAATTCTGGAAATCAAAGAGATTCAAATGGATGAGAACGGAAAAATCACACCGATGCAAATGGAGCTGTCAAATTTAATAGATCATCATCAAACAAAAATGAATATTAAAGAAATTGAATATAACTTAGAACTGTCACCTGATTTTTTCAGTATTCGTACGATACAAAAACCAAAGATATAATTGCAGGAATGAGGTGGAATAAATGAATTTAAGGCTATCATCAATCAACATCGCAATGATCATCTGTTTGGGTCTATTTTGTTTCCAGCCAAGCCATGCTTTTGATATGTCACAGCAATTGTTTTATGAAAGTTCTTACCATCCATCCGAAAGCCAATTGAATCAAACTCTTACGCTGAATATGGATTACTTTCAAGAAATATCGACTGATCTTTTCATAGAGGGAGACCTGATATTAAGGTCAAGCAATAAAACATATTCTAAACCATTGATCGCAGGACCTAATGAAATATATATCAGTGCTTATAACATAATCAAGGATTTAGATCTTAGGGTGGGAAAAATCATCACACGTTGGGGTTCGGCCGATCTATTTAGCCCTTTGGATAATTTTAATCCTTCTCCTCCTGCCCTTTCTTTTGCCAAGAATCAGGAAAAAATCGGAGCGATAGGCCTTCATGCTTGCTATTATATGAATGATTCAACCTACCTGGAAGCAGCCGTATTACCCAAATTGAAGACCACACCCTATCCCGATCAATACCTTAAAGATAGTTACTTGGCAAATTACGGTTCCTTTTTT
>JAFGSC010000009.1 GCA_016934875.1 Candidatus Atribacteria bacterium | reverse complement strand
TGCCATAATTGATTTTGATGAGCCCTGAAAGCCCCGGCACAGGTTAAAAGAAAGTAATTCCACATCCTTCGAAATCGCTCATCATAACGATTTTTTATTTGATTCCAGTGATGGTTAAAGTTGTAGTGCCAAGCCATTAAGGTCTGGTCATAGTCGACTCCAAAATTATGCCAATCCTCTAACTTAAACAATCCTTCATAAGCTCTGGTGATCTGGCTTGCTGAAGGAAGCATGCCATTAGGAAAGATATATTTATTGATCCAGGGATTCACTGACTTCGTCGGTTGGTTGCCTCCAATCGTATGCAATAAAAATAACCCATCATCTTTGAGGCATCGGTCAACCACATGAAAGAATTCCCGGTAATTCTTATATCCTACATGTTCAAACATGCCCACTGAAACAATGGCATCAAATTTACCTTTCAAATCCCGGTAGTCCTGGAAATGAATCTCGATGTCCAATCCTTGACACATTTCTCTTGCCAAATTTACCTGTTCCCTGGAAACAGTGATACCTATTGCTTTGACTTGAAATTTTTCTGCCGCATACTTCACCAGGCTTCCCCAACCACAGCCAATATCTAAAATAGTCATGCCCGGCTTTAATTGTAATTTTTTACAGATTAGATTTAATTTGGCTTCCTGAGCTTCTTCCAAATTCTTTGCTTCCCCCCAGTAACCACAGCTATAATTCATCCTTGGATCTAGCATGATTTGGAAAAGATCATTACCGGTATCATAATGTCGTTCCCCGATGACATAGGCTTGTGATTTTCTCTGTTGATTGATCAGCCTTGCCTTCAAGATATCCCAAGCCAATTGTTTCGGTAGCACTTTTTTGAGATCCCACTTGACTCTTAAAATTCGATCAACTGATTCATCCAGGGCATCGCAATCCCACCAACCATCCATGTAGGCTTCCCCTACGGCCAACAAACCACCTTTTAAGATTCTGGGATAGAGATCCTCATCATAAACCTGAATATCCCATGGTCTTTTCCCGCCGATTTGAATATCAGCTTGATCTAACAGTTCTTGAATTTTTTGTTTTAAGCTATTCCTTTCCATTTTTATCGCCTTTAATCAATAGTTTTTTTGGTCTATTGTTTTCAGGCTCTCGCTCAGTTTTTATTGAATCATCTATCCTTATTAATTTTATCATCATCCTTTTTATTGAGGTTGTCAAACATCCAATAAAAATTTTTGAATATCAAACAGAATTGTGCTAAAATACATCGTCAATCCCTATGATACACTTTCAAACGAAAAAGGAATGCAAACTGTGAAAAACATTAAGATAAAAAACATAGCGCTTATTGCCCATGTTGATCATGGTAAAACGACTTTGGTAGACGCGATGCTAAAGCAAAGCGGTACTTTCCGAAATAATCAGGTCATGCAAGAAAGAATCATGGATTCTAATGACCTGGAACGCGAAAGAGGAATTACTATTTTTTCGAAAAATGCTTCCGTCTATTGGAATCATACCAAGATTAATATTGTCGATACTCCCGGCCATGCCGATTTTGGCGGAGAAGTCGAACGCATTTTAAGAATGGTTAACGGGGTTCTGCTGATTGTGGATGCTTTTGAAGGCCCTATGCCTCAAACCCGATTCGTATTACGCAAAGCCATGGAACTACATATCGTCCCAATCATTGTCATTAATAAAGTCGATCGACCCAATGCACGTCCGGAAGAAGTATTGAATGAAATCTATGATCTATTCATTGAACTCGGGGCTAATGACCAACAAATTGATTTTCCAGTAGTCTATACCTCGGCCAGACTAGGAATCGCAGGTCTTTCGCTGGATCAAATGAGTTCAAATTTAGAGCCTCTCTTTTCGGCCATTCTAACGAATATTCCTTCTCCAAGCATTGATGTTCACTCTCCATTACAAATATTAATTACTAACCTTGACTATGATGATTACCTGGGAAAGATTGCGATCGGCTTAGTCGTTCGAGGTAAAATATTTGCTTCAGAAAACGTTACCCTCATCAAGAGAAACCGAAATCAGATCAACTATAAGGTAACAAAACTTTACTGTTTTGAAGGAATACAAAGAAAAGAAACGGACAAAGCCTATTCCGGTGAAATTGTAGCGATTGCAGGGATTGACCAGGCCAATATCGGGGAAACGATTGCTGATCAGGAAAATCCGGAGGTCCTTTCTAAGATTGATATCGACGAACCAACCCTGTCGATTGATTTTAAAGTAAATGACAGCCCCTTTGCAGGTAGAGAAGGAAAATTTGTCACCTCCCGTCATTTAAGAGAGCGCCTTTTTAAAGAAATCGAAACCAATGTCAGTCTTTATGTTGAAGAAACAAATTCGATGGACACTTATCATGTTTCCGGCAGAGGAGAGCTTCATCTCACGATCTTAATGGAAAAAATGCGCCGTGAAGGCTATGAATTCCAAGTTTCTAAACCTCAGGTTATTTTCAGGGATATTCGGGGGAAAAAATGTGAACCCATTGAATTGATGACCTGCGATATACCGAAAGAATACCTGGGAGTGGTTATGGAAATATGCGGAAAACGGAAAGCAGATTTGGTCAATATGCATGACTTTTCTATTGACCAAATCCGATTGGAATTTCAGATTCCTGCTCGGGGCTTAATTGGTTTTCGGAACGAATTTTTAACCAAAACAAAGGG
>JAFGSC010000008.1 GCA_016934875.1 Candidatus Atribacteria bacterium | reverse complement strand
GTGGAAAAGGGATGCGAGAACCTGGAAAAACACATTGAGAATGTCTCCCTCCACGGAGTGCCGGCGGTCGTTGTGATCAACCGCTTCCCAACGGATACGCCTAACGAAATTGCCCTGATCAGAAAGAAGGCTTCCCAGGCCGGTGCCTCAGCCGTCGTCACCCACGAAGCCTGGGCAAAAGGCGGAGAGGGTTGCATCGAACTGGCCGAAGCCGTGGTGGAAGCGACCGAGAAACCGAATCATTTCCACTACCTCTATCCGCTGGAGGCCAGCATCAAGGAGAAGATCGAAACCATTGCCACGAAGATCTACGGGGCTGATGGCGTCGATTACTTGGACAAGGCGGAAAGGAATATCCGGCTATTCAATGCAGCCGGTTTCGCTCATTTGCCGATCTGTATGGCAAAAACCCATCTTTCTCTCTCCCATGATCCCTCTGTCAAGGGAAGACCGAGGCATTTCCGAATCCCCATCCGGGATATCCGTGCTTCCGTCGGGGCAGGTTTTCTGTATCCCTTACTCGGAGAGATGATGACGATGCCCGGACTACCTTCAGAGCCTGCCGCGGCCAGGGTTGATATCGATCAAAACGGAAATACAATTGGATTATTTTAAAAATAATATTTTGGAGGAAAAAATATGTCAAATAAAGTTGTCGAAGGTTTATATTACAGTCAAAGCGATGAGTGGTTAAAAGTTGAAAAAGATGTTGCTACCATAGGAATCAGCGATTATGCACAAGATCAGCTGGGTGATATTGTCTATATTGAAGAAATAAAAATCGGTAAAAGCGTTCAAAAAGGAGATGTACTCACGACTGTTGAATCGGTAAAAGCGGTTTCAGACGTTTACACACCCATTGGCGGCGAAATTGTCGAAGTAAATCAATCATTAATGGAAAATCCTGCCACCATCAACAAGGATCCGTATGAATCTGGATGGATTGCCAAAATAAAAATGAGTAAACCAGAAGAGATCAATGATTTGATGAATGCTGCTGACTATGCTCAATTTCGTAAAGAATAAATATCATTATAGAAAAGAGGTAAAAAGCATGAGATATATCCCGTCCACTGAAAAACAGCAAGTTGAAATGCTGAAAGATATTGGGGTTTCTTGCTTTGAGGATCTCATTCAAAATGTTCCAAAGAAATTCAGACTAGATAAGCCCTTGAATTTACCCCCTGCCCTATCTGAACTAGAATTAGAAGAGAAAATCACAAACTTAGCAAAAAAGAATACTGATTTTTATTCTACAAAACCACTGATAGGAGCGGGGGCATACCGCCACTTTATTCCGGAAGCCCAAAAATCACTATTGCAAAGAGAGGAATTCTGGACATGTTATACGCCATATCAACCGGAACTAAGCCAAGGCACACTCCAATCTATGTTCGAGTTTCAAAGTTTTATTGCCAGATTAACTAAAATGGATGTCATCGTTCCTTCAATCTTTGATGGTGCCTCTGCAACCGCAGAGGCCGCATTAATGGCTTTAAGACTAACTCATAGGAACAAGATCATTATCTCAAAGCTCATCCATCCTCATTATCTTAAAACAATTTATACTTATCTGGCTCCTCATCACATTGAGATTATTGAACTTCCGTGCCAAGATGGTTTAACTCAAATGAAACAATTAGAACAAATCCTGGATGAATCTACAGCGGCTTTGATTGTGCAAAGTCCGAATTTCCTTGGAGGAATCGAAAATTTGTCACAATTTTCAGAAATGGTTCACCAAAAGAAAGCTCTGATGATCGATATTATTGCCGAAAGCATGTCTCTGGGGATTCTTAAAGCCCCTGGTGATTTAGGCGTTGATATTGTCGCCGGAAACGTTCAATCTTTTGGAATGGATTTAAACCTCGGAGGACCATACAATGCCTTTTTGGCAACTAAAAAACAATATATCAGACAAATTCCAGGCAGAATAGCCGGTGAAACCAAGGACGCCCGGGGTAACAGAGCTTTTGTTATGACCTTCAGGGCACGTGAACAAGACATTCGAAGAGAAAAAGCAACTTCAAATATGTGTACGAATCATAATTTAAATGTTGTTGCTGCCAATATCTATTTATCACTCATGGGTACAGAAGGCATTTATCAATATGCACTGCTGAATGCGAAGATGGCACATTACCTAGAAAAAAAGCTCCTTAAATCAGGAAAATTTGAAAAAATATTTAACTATCCTTACTTTAATGAATTCCTGATTCAGTACAAAGGAGAAATCGAGGAATTGAATCAGATTTTGTCGAATCATCATTTTCTTCCACCTCTAGCAGTGTACCCATTGATCCCAGAAAAAAAATATGAAAATGCCTTACTCTTTGCGGTAACCGAAATATTCAACCGAAACGAATTAGATCACATTACAAGTATCCTATCCTAGAAAGGAGAAAATGATGAAACTGATTTTTGAAAAAAGCATTCCAGGAAGAGATGGATTCTCTTTGCCATCTGATTTATTTGAAGAAATAGAAATCGATAAAGACATTCCTGAAGATTTCCTGGATAAAAATAAAAAAAATCTGGTCGAGGTATCAGAAGTCGATGTTATCCGACATTTTACTAAATTATCAAAACTGAATTACGGGGTGGATGATGGGCTCTATCCCCTAGGCTCCTGCACGATGAAATATAATCCCAGAATCAATGAGAAAATGGCTTCCTTGGGTCAATTTACCCATGCCCATCCCCTTGCTTCCATCAAAATGATTCAAGGATCCCTGGAAGTCATGTACCAGCTCAATCTGTTGCTATGTGAAATTACAGGTATGGATCAATATACCATGGCGCCTGCATCGGGTGCACATGGCGAGTTAACCGGAAATTTGATTATGCGCCAATACTTTGTTGATCATGGCGAAAAAAGAACCAAAATGTTAATTCCTGATTCAGCGCATGGAACTAATCCTGCTTCGGCAGCAATGGCCGGTTTTGAGGTGATTGAAATCAAATCAACTTCTAATGGTACCGTCGACCTTGATGCCCTTCAAAATGCCATGGATGAGCATACCGTAGGCCTAATGCTTACGAACCCTAACACGGTAGGATTATACGATGGAGGAATTGAAAGCATTGAAAGAATCATTCACCAAAAGGGTGGCCTTCTCTACTATGATGGCGCAAATCTGAATGCATCCTTAGGTATTATGCGCCCGGGAGATGTTGGTTTTGATGTTGTCCATCTTAACTTACATAAGACCTTCTCTACACCTCACGGTGGAGGTGGTCCAGGTGCAGGCGTTATTGGTGTGAAAGAAAGGTTAATTCCTTATCTGCCGACACCCATTATTGATTATAATGCAAATGAAAAATACTTTTATCTAAAAGACAATGGTGAAAAAAGTATTGGAATGGTTCGTAGTTTCTGGGGAAATTTTGCGGTACTTGTGAAGACCTATGCCTGGATTCTTTCTTTGGGTCCTGAATACCTTTACCAGGCTTCTAAAACAAGTATTATCAATGCCAATTATGTTTTAAAGAAGTTAAAAAAGTATTACAAACCAGCTTATGACCAATATTGCGGGCATGAATGCACACTCACCGGAAGGGAATATAAAAAATATAATATCAAGACTTTACATATTGCAAAGAGACTTATGGATTATGGCATTCATCCTCCGACAATCTACTTTCCTCACTTTGAACCCTATGCAGAAGAAACAATCATGATCGAACCGCCTGAATCGGAAAGTAAAGAAAATTTGGATGAATTTATCAATGTCATGATTCAAATTTCCCAGGAAGCAGAATCCAACCCGGAAATATTACTGTCGGCACCACATAACACACCTATTGGTAAAACCGATGATGTTTTAGCGGTTACTAAACCTATTTTAACCTACGATGACGAGCTGAGGTCAATAGAGCAAGAAAAATAATTTTTTTATGAAAAATTGAACAATATATAATAAGGAGGGAAATATGTCTGAGATAAATTTATTAAAAACACCTCTCCATGATGAGCATCAGCGCTTGAAAGCCAGAATGATTCCTTTTGATGGCTTCGACATGCCCGTGCAATATACAAGCATCATTGAAGAGCATATGGCTGTAAGAGAAAAAGTTGGCATCTTTGACGTTTCTCATATGGGAGAGATAGAGATTAAAGGCAAGGATGCCCTTCGCTTTACAGATTATCTGTTAACAAATCAAATTGTTAATATGAAAGATAATACCATTAAATATTCACCAATGTGTTATGAACATGGTGGTCAGGTTGACGATCTTTTTGTTTATAAAATCAGCAATCAGTTTATCCTACTGGTTGTGAACGCCTCACCAAACTATTCTGAAAAAGACTATCAGTGGATTTTGGATCATAGCAACAATTTTGATGTTGAAATCAATAACAAAAGCAAAATATATGGAGAAGTCGCCCTGCAAGGTCCAATGGCAGAAAAACTTTTAAATCCACTTTTTAAGCCTCAGGGTAAAATGTCGCTATCCGATTTAAAACGTTTCAACTTTACTTACGGAACGCTCTTTGACCGGGAAATCCTTATCTCAAGAACCGGCTATACCGGAGAAGATGGTTTCGAAATCTACACTTTCCAATC
>JAFGSC010000117.1 GCA_016934875.1 Candidatus Atribacteria bacterium | reverse complement strand
TAATAAATGTTATCCTTATAAGTATTGGATTGGGGTGTAGTTGGCAGAAATTCAAATGGATAGGGTTGATGCCAATGATGATATTTATTAGTTATTCAATGGGGCTATCACTTGCAGTAACATCTGGAAGTAGATACATCATCCCAATAGATTGGATTTTGTGGTTTTATTACGGATTAGCAATTATTGGGATCCTAAGAAAAGTTGCTGAATTTTTATCTCAAAACCAACCTATGCCTGAAATCATTGCTGAACCTTTCCCCGATATTTCCTCAAAAAACAACAAATATTTTATGGTTTTGTCTTTATGTTTCGTAGTTTTAATAGCAATATCAACTCCAATTGCCAATATTGGTTTAAAAACTCAATATTCAAATACATTAACCTATCCGCAAATATTAGCCTTACGTGACACCTTACCTGCTCAATTAAGTGAAAAAGAAGAAATAAAAATCATGTTTGGTCAAATTCAATACCCTTATTACCATGAAGACGGAACATTAAGTTTTGATATGTTAGTTGATCTGAGTGTTCATAGCTTTAAACTTGATGTTTCCGAGAATCCTCTATCACGTGACTTAACTGGTGGGGAAAGAGTTTTTTTAGTTACTGTAGAAAAAAAGTCTGTACTATCAATATTTTCAATTGTTGGTGATTCAACAATAAAAATTTGGGAAAGCGATACAGAGAGTTTTTAAAGGGTATAATCAAAAGATATTACAACGATTAAGGTATTTAAAATATTTGTTAATAATAAAAATATCCTCTCTTCTATAACAAGGAGAAATATATGAATTCACAACTCCCAAATGATAATGGATTTAACTTTGACATTAGAGCGGCAATTAGGTTGGTGGCAAATAATTGGAAGCTTTTTGTGATTCTAACAATATTAGGTGGAATTCTGTTAGGAGCATTTGATCTATATCAGCAAAAAACGATTGCATCAGCCGTCATATATGTCAACCAAGACAAATTATCAGGTCAACTCACCAGTGATAAAAATAAAAGCATAGTGGCGAATAAGCTTGGCATTCCTGAAGAAACAATGACAGAAGTTCAAGTTCAAATAGATAAAAGCAATTCTTATCTCATCAAATTGTCTTCTTCATCATCCAAAATTCAAGAAAATATCAATTATATTAATACTTGGGCTGATGTAATTGTTGAAGAAGCAAAAAACTTTCAATATCAGGACACCATTGAGAGAGTTGAAAATGCACGTCTTACCTTTGAAACAGCAAACAATAAATTAATTTCATTTCTTTCCGACAATAATTTGATGCATCTCTCATTTCCTCAATTGGCTGAAATAGCTGGTGTTGATTTAACGCCCTCAACTTATATCTATATGGATACAAAAACAGAATTACCGCAATTGACTGAAAACAAACTTCAGGAATTAGCTGTGTTAATGAATGAGCGGCTGGTCACGCAACATAGTTATTCTAACATTTCAGGCAATACCAATATTTTGCTTTATAACTTTAAAACTTTTGAACCTTACATTGTTGAATCAGCCAAGAAAGCAGATATTAGCCTCAAAAGTCTACTAACGAATGCTATTTTAGGCGGATTGGCAGTATTTATATTAACACTTGCCGTTATACTAATTACTGATTGGTGGAAGCAGGTACCTGAAGAAAACCTTCAAAACCCCAACACTGACAAAAACATATAGAATCATTGTTTTTAAAGATTAATGATTGTGAATAAATACCTTAATGCTGTATCCTCAAATCTAATAATATTTGGGGTTAATATTGTTTTTTTCCTTTTAATTACACCCATAGCCATGGGGGTATTAGGAGAAGAGTTTTATGGCTTATGGGCAATTTTGCATGCCATTGTTCAGTTTGCCGGAATCGGTACAGCGGGTATCAGTTCAATCGTAAATAAATTTGCCTCGGAAGCCAACATCAACTCCCCAGAAGGGCACGGGAAAGTAATAACATCTGGCATGATCATTGTATTTATCCTGTCAATTATCACGGCTTTAATTTTGATTTCCATCAAACCAATTATTATTAATAATATCGAAATCAGCTCTACACTTTATCGAACACAGTTTGATTCTGCAATTTTACTTACAGCCATCAGTCTTATTCCTTTGTTTTTAAGTCGTGTTTTTCAAGGATTTTTATTTTCAAAATTACAACATAATCTGGCTAAACAAATAGAGCTTTATCATCAAATTGCTTTATGGGGAGGAATTGTGATCCTCTCTATCTGGCAAAAAAACCTAATCCTCATTGGTCTTTGGTCTCTATTCCTGACCTTTTTCGTTTTAGCAGCTTATGTCATTTCAGTCAGACGCAATTTTGAGTATCACCACAAAATTGATAAAACCTTAATTAGAAACATGTTAAATTTCTCGGGTTATTTATTTGTTGAACAACTTTCTATTACAATGTTTCAGCAGTTAGATGTTGTTATCGTAGGAATGATCATAAACCCCAGCATTGCTGGCATTTATTCTGTTGGAACGAGTATTGGGGTACGGCTATCCTCGCTCATTGGTCAAATAACAGAAGTGATGATCCCTTATGCCAGCTTAAAAGACTCTTTGAATGATCGTGAAAAGCTTTATAAAACTTTCAGAAAATTATCGTATTATGTTAGTTTACTTGTTGCACTGATTGGGGTAGCCGCAATTATCTGGATGAATGAATTATTAACATTGTGGATTTCAGCCGACTATGCTCAAAAGTATACAATGTTTTATCAGATTCTGATCATTGCATACAGTTTCATAAGCCTTACTCGCCCAGCCCACCAAACCCTTACTGGCATGGGAAAAGTTAAGATTACAAGCATTACGTATTTTATTACCACGATCTTTATGTTTGGAACCTTATATCTGCTCGCTGCCCGCCTTGGATTTCTCGGTGCTGTATTATCAAAGGGTGTCATGTTTCTGCTTGGTTTTTACATAATTCACACTTACCAAATATTACAAGAAAAAGTAATATGGAAAGACTCTTTAAAGGATATAGGCTTAGGCTTATTCTTACCAAGTGTTATCTTCTTAATTGTTTTTCTTATTCCAGGCATTTTCACTAAAATTAGCTTATCTGTACTTTTTATTGCAATATTTTCAATCATTTTAATCAAAGATCAGTGGATAATAAAAGAGTTACAAAACTTTTTTAAATCCAGATCAACGCATTTATCCTAAGGTTTATAATTAACTAAGCTTTAAAAAAGATACACAAAAATGATAATTATCTATTCATCACTAATGCTTATATTGTTTTTACTCTTCTTTATCGCAGTTAAGAGGCAGTTGAATACCTACCAGACGATCACCCCTGTTATGGGATGGTTAGCAGGGCTTTTCTATTTCATTGCATTTCCAATCTTTCTGATCATCCTTAATGGCGGGTATGAAAAACCTGGATATCCTCAATCTTACGAGCTTTGGGGGAAAATTACAACTGAAGCTAATGAATTTTTTATTCCATTTATATTAATATGGGTTTCATTATCATTGATCAATCTATGCGTGATAGCATTCACTCCCCAAATAACTCTAATTCATGCTAATGGTATGACTGAAAATAGAAACACAGAAATATCAATAGCACAACTAAAAAAAATAATCTTATATTCTGTTGGCATTTCATTTCTATTTTTTTTGATAAATATTTATCTTAGTGGCGGACCGACTGCTTATTTTTCTTCACATTGGTACTATAGATTTAATGAAACTTCAGAACAATATGGAAAGTTGTTTACTTTATACCTCAAGTTCTATTACACTAATCAACTGATTTTAGCTGCATCGACGGGATTATTGACTGTGTCAGCGATAAGAAAAAAGTGGAATAATAATTACTTTTTATTAGGATTGTCTTTTTTTACAATGATCCTGCACATGATAATGAGTGGAAACCGCATTTATATTGCTTTGTTCCTTATCTACCTTTTAGTTGCAATGGTATCTTACTTAAATTTAAAGAAATTAATAAAATGGTTTCTGCTGTTTCTTCCAATTGTTCCACTCTTCAGTGTATGGTCGTATCTGCGGAGCAATATAGCTAACTTATCAGTTGGCTTAAAAAATTATGTTTTAGCAATTAATCAAGTCTCATCTAAGATCATTACAACCTTAATGGACCTGACAGAAGGATCCAATAATGTTTTGTTAATTCACATTATGACTGATTATGGGAAGGAATTAGAATTCTTAAAAGGCACAACCTATATTAGAGCATTTACATCAATACTACCGAGAAGTCTGGGATTATACACAGATAATTTTTCCATAATCCTGGCAAATATCTACCAACCGGGATTCAAGAGTAGTATGAACGGAACTGCGTTGGGTGAAGCCTGGGCAAATTTTGGTGTGCTGGAAGTTATCATCTTGCCAGTCTTGACATTATTAATTATTCAAATCAGTCACTATTTATACAACCACAGAGAAAATTGGACTTTATTTTCTGCGGTTATGTTCATTATTTTGGCTTGGATGGCAAGATCGGTTTTTGCTGAAAATTTCCAAATCTTACTCATCGCTCTATTTCTCATTAAATTACTTAAATATGAAAAGAATTTGCTTTATATACCCGACGCTGACTAAATATATTATTCCTGTTATACAAGGTCTTAGTGAGCACTGTTATGTAGACTTTATTTTTAGTCCCTCTTCTCCAGAAGCTGGTTTTGGTGAACATCAACCTCCACAAAACAAAAAGATACGATGGCTTCCCGTAAAGTTGACCGCACCTTTAGGCAAAAAGATCAGTTTGTTCCAAAAAGGTCTGGTGAAATATATGGTAAATAATCGTCCGGATGCTGTGATCATTTGGGCAAACCCAAGAAGTATCAGCACGTGGTTTGTCCTATTGGCAGGTAAATTGTTGAGGATCCCGGTTTATTCACGTGGACATGGTTTATATAAAAAAACCAAAATTACACCAGGCTTCAAGTTAATGTATTCTCTAATTATTGGATTAAGTAAAAAATACATTTGTTATACTGAAAGTGTAAGGGATTCATTGATACCTTTGACAAAAAGACCCGAGAAACTGGAAGTAGATTACAACACCCTTTATAACAACTTCCCCGTTATGCCTGAAGAAAAATCAGCCAATGAATCCGGCATTTTATTTATTGGTAGACTTCGTGCATTGTGCGGGATAAAAGAATTGATCAACGCAATTGAGGCAATAAATCAAGATCCTTCTTTCGGAATTGACCTACATATTATTGGTGATGGCATTGAGGGTAATTGGGTAAGAGAACAGGCACAAAGGTTTTCCTGGATACATTATCACGGAATGATATACGATGATCAAAATATTCAAGAGATTTCTCGGTTTTGCCGAATTGGGGTATTCCCAGGCACAGCCGGTTTAAGCGTCGTTCATATGATGTCCTTGAGTCTACCGCCATTAACCCATGACTATATGCACGCGCATGGACCAGAGCCCTCTTACATAAAGGATTCAGTTAATGGTTGGTTTTTTGATAAATTTAATCCACAAGCTTTGCAATTGGCAATTGCGAGAATTTGGAAATTTACAGTACCTGAAATGCGTGAATATCAGAAAAATGCTTATATGACTTATGAATCATTAAATTATCCGCCTTTGCATGAACGATTATGGACTATACTAAATTTGGATTAAATTTAGAGATCGTTAAGTTTGGGTTTTTTTACATGATAATCGAGAGAAAATATCTAATAATTTTTAAATCGATGGAGGATCTTTAGGATGCCGCATTTTACACACATTTTAGGCGGGTGGTCCCCCAACATTGGCAATGCCTTTTTTCAACTTGGTGGATATCATGTTATTCAATCAGTTGTTCCAGAAGCAACCTTTTCAATAATTAACGAAAAACCGGGTTATCCCCAATACTGGAATCCTAAAGGAGGTAATCCTCCTGATTACTTTGATATGGCTGCAGCTGTAAAATCGGATTATCTGGTATTAATGGGTCCCATGTTCCGTCCAGAAACAATGGATGTTTGGGGTGACTCCCTAAAAAAAATCGTCTCACAAGGGACAAAGCTCATTTATCTGGGAGTTGGCGCCATGCGCTATGAGCAAGAATATATTGAAGATTATCGCAAGTTCTTAAAAAAATTTCCTGCTTATCTATTTGTCAGCCGTGACAGTGAAACCTTTGAAAAGTTGGGGGATCTGGCGGAAAATGCCTACAACGGATTTGATCTTGCTTTTTTTATACCGGATTATTATCCAGTCAGCGGCTATAAAAACTTGTTACCCTATGTTGTCATGAATTTCGATAAGCTTCCAGAACCAACATTTGAAATACTCACAGGTTCAATTGAACAAATAGATTCTTCCCAGACAATCCACAAATTTGATTTCAATGCTCAAACCTGGATTGTTAAACAAGACAGTTGGCGCACCCGTTTTGCTAGAAAATCTCGCTATACTATGATGCTTGAAAGCTTGATCTTTAAAGGCAGCCAGGCAAAAGTCATTGGGGATTATGCAATTGTACGTACAGATCACCGTTACACTCCTATTATAGGACGCAGAACTTTTCGCTATCCCAATGTAATGGTCAACGATACACCTTACCCATACTTCAATATTTATGGAAATGCAGAGTTGGTACTTTCTAACAGACTGCATGCCTGTGTGATTGCAATGGCATACGGCAAGCCGGCTATGGTCTTTTCTGAATCACCTCGACTACGTTTAATGGAAAGATTTAACATCCCTGATATTAAAAAACAGCCAATGCGTATTGACCTGACCATTCTTAACCAGGAAAAAGCAAAACTCAAAGATTTTCTTAAAAAGCATTTGATTTAAGATGTACAAAATTCTTGATAAATTTTCAAAGCTGTTCGGATCAAGAAAAGGTTACCTTTTAATAATTTTCATCTTTTATCTGGTTTTTATTATTCTTTCAAGCCTAACTTATCTCACAAAAACCTATGGACCCAGCCATTTTGAAGATGAAGTGCTGTACTGGAATGCAGCCAAAACCCTGGCAAGCGGTCAATTCAGCGCTGCTGAATATCATCATTATCCACCCTTATATCCTATCTCACTTGCACCTGTTTTTATTTTATTTTCGTCTGCTCGAGTTTATGAAGCAGCAAAAATACTTAATGCGATCTACATATCAAGTGTGATCTTTCCTGTTTATTTGATTTGCCGTCTGTTCCTTGATAAAAAACAAAGCTTGTTGGCATCCATATTAGTCATGCTACTGCCCACTCAAATTGTGATCTCGCGCTCCATGATCAGTGAAAATATTTTTTATCCGCTTTTCTTTTGGACACTATATTTGGCATTCGTAGAAATTTTTCCAAATAATAAGAAGATATTGAATTTTCAAAATATTCTTTTAGGCATTCTCTCGGGTTTTCTGGTTCTGACACGCTATATCGGATTGGCAGTTGTCCCTGGTATCTGGCTGATTTGGTGGTTGAGACCTTCGAGCAACATTAATACTCCATTTTTATTTTCGCGTAATAAAATAAAACAAGCATTCAGCATATTTATTCCTTTTGCAGTCCTGGTTGGAGGTTGGGTTATATTAGGAAGACTTGAGAACATATCCATGCTAAATATGTTGGGTTTTGGAATCACAGCAGCTCCTTCAAAGTTAGGTTCAAGTGGATTGCTTAATTGGATTGTGTTCTACCTCGCCTACACAATCCTTATTGCGGCTCCATTCTTGGGTATCCTTCTGACATCACTGTCGCGTATGATACCTAAAAATTGGTGTGGGGCATTCTCTCGTTGGCTGATTGCAATATTAATAATCTGTTTGGTTTTTCTAATTCCAGTGATTCGACATTCTTATCGTGCAGCATACAATTTCCCGGAGCCAACCAAAATTCAAGGACGGTACATCCTGTATTTTGCACCACTTTTTATTATCACAGTTTTCGCAGCAATAAAGAACATCGACTTTTCGAAAATTTCCTATTCATCGCGCATTTTCCAAATGTTCCTATCAGTCATTTTAATTATTGCTGCCTTTTTAATTATAGTAAGAGGTATTCTCATTCTTGACAAACCACTCCCGCCATCAATCAACTCACCTGATGGTTACTTATTCCAGGTCTTTGATTTTTATTATCCGCTTGTATCAATTTTGCTGGTTGCAATTACTATGTTCGTACCAGCCACAAGAAAATCAATTTTGAGAATAATTTATCCTTTGAGCCTGGCTGGGTTATATATTTGTGGATCTGTTATGGTTTTTAATAAACTGCTTTTACCGCGGCAGATTAATAATTATCAGGTTAATGAATTAATAAAAGCAGTCGATTCAAAGTATACCTATCAAATTGATCCAAGGGACATGCAATTAATCTTAACCATGCCAGTGCAGTCCACCTATTCTAACCAAAGCAAATGGGAATACACGCTTAGGTTTC
>JAFGSC010000116.1 GCA_016934875.1 Candidatus Atribacteria bacterium | reverse complement strand
TTAAAAATATCTAGAATATATTTTACCCTAATTAAGCATTGATTCTTTTTTGTTACTTACTCTTTAATCTTATCAATTAGAAAATACAGAAAACCTAGTTGTTAAAAATGCTGCTGATAAGTTCCGTCTCATAAAAATCTTAAAAATAGGGAATATTCAATCTTATCGTGAGCTTTAGATGTAATATTTTATAATAGAAAGGTAATAAAAGTAAATAGAAATTAAAAATTGCAGCGAATCTTTAGCTAGATTTCCGCAAGTTTTTTCATTCATGTTTGTTTCTGAATTGATCATATTCACTAAGAATAGTTTCAAAAAATATTAAAACACCTGAAATGATTCAATGGCATTATAAAATGTGGCACGTCTGAAGGCAATTAGAAAAATAGAGAACCTTAAAAAAATAATAATGTTAAAATAAAAAATCAAGGCAACATATTTTTACTTTATTTCGAGTATTTTATAGTGTATACTGCCTGCGGGAACTCTTATTTTAACCTTATCACCAACCTTTTTACCCAAAACTGCCTTACCAATGGGGGAAGCAATGGATATTTTACCAGAACCTGGATCAGACTCAATATAGTCAACCAAAATATATTGAATTTTTTCCTTCTTTTTTAAATCTTCAACAACAATTTCTGATCCGGGAGATATATAAGAATTATCATTTTTTGATTTATCTATGATTTCGTAATTTTCAATAATTTTCTCTAAAGTCAGAATTCGCCCTTCGATGAATGCCTGTTCATTTTTAGCAGCCCTATATTCTGCATTCTCAGATATTTCACCAAAAGCCACAGAGTTACTAATTTTTTCAGCAATCTCCTTTCTCTTCACTGTTTTTAGCTCATACAGCTCTTTCTGCAGTTTTTCTAAACCTTCTTCGGTTAGCATAATCTTCCGGTCATTCATATTTACACCTTATCCTCTTCGATAAAATTAAAACTAAGATAAGCTCTTTCATTCATATATTCATTTCATACGATAAAGCACTTATCTTAGTCAATATATTTCTATAGAATCCTATTATTCTTTTAAATTCAATATTAAAAAAATTATAGGATATTTAATATTTAATGTCAAATAAAGTTATTTCTTAGACTTTTAAGAACCAAATCCACTAAAAAAACGTGATCAACACAAATTTTTTTGCTTTGATATTCTTGCCTATTCCGTATCAAATCTATCAGTTTCTAAATGATTTCCAACGACTTGCCAGCTTTTTCAAAAATATCCAGGGCTTCGTCAATATCTTCTAAGGTATGATTGGTAAGCACATGTGATCGCAGTCTACTGGTCTCTTTGGATACAGCCGGATGAAGGATAGGACAAATAAAAACACCTTCTTCATTCACAACCTTACATAGCTGTAATGTTTTTTCTTCTTCTCCAACGATAATCGGAACAATTGCAGTAATACTGTTTCCAATATTATAGCCCAAGGACTGGATACCCTTTCTGTATCGTTCCATATTTTTATGAAGATTATGGACCCTCTCAGGCTCATTTTCAATCACCTCAAAAGCAGCAATAGCAACCGCTGCATTCACTGGAGGAATTGGGGCAGAGAAAATGAAAGGTCTTGAATTGTGTCTCAAATAATCAATAATATCCTTTTTCCCGGCAATATAACCTCCTACAGAAGGAATAGTCTTACTCAAAGTACCCATGTGAATATCTACGACATTTTTTAATCCAAAATGTTCCTCAATACCATGACCAGTGTTGCCAAGAACACCAATGGAATGCGCCTCATCGACCATTAACATTGTATTATATTTCTTTGCTAAACGAGATATCCCTGGTAAATCAGCAACATCACCATCCATGCTGTATACACCATCGACAATAATAATCTTATTTACAAAACCTACAGATTCTTTTAAAACATTCTCTAATCTTTGCATATCGTTATGCAAAAAAGTCTTGTATCTCGCACCTGAAAGCATGCATCCATCAATAATACTGGCATGGTCAATTTTATCAATGATAATCAAATCGTCTTTCTGAAAAAGAGAGGTAATGGCTGCCAAATTTGTTACATAACCACTGGTATAGGTAATGGCATCCTCGGCTCCTTTAAACTGTGCAATTTTTGCTTCTAGTTCTTTATGAACGGCCGTTGTGCCTGATAAAAAACGAACACCCGAAGTACCAGTTCCATATTTTTCAATTGCCTTGATTGCAGCTTCCTTTAATTTTGGATGATCGATTAATCCCAAATAATTATAAGAAGCAAGCATGATTTTCTCTTTATTGTCAACGACTACGCGGGATTGTGAAGCATTTTCAATGGTCTTTAACCAAAAAAATGTACCATTTTTTTTCAATCGATCTGCTCTTTTATTTACTAAACCGATTCTTTCTTCTAATAAAATACCCATTTTGATTCCTTTCATTATTCTTATAGTTTTTTAGCGATTGAGCCTTTCAATTCTGGGTTGAAAGCGTGTTTTCTTTACTAAATCCAGATAATCTTGTTCACTTAATTCATCTGGAGTCTTACCTGAAATAGCAACCAGTGTAGCCTGATAAACATTCGTGCCAAAAGATCTGCCTTGAAATTGTGGAGTTGTCGTAATGAGATATTTCGCTCCTCTGTTTTTCAGATCCTGAACATTCTCAGAAGTTACCGTATTCGTTATCACGATTTTGCCTTTCATATCCTGTGGCATATACTGACTGATCGCCAGAAAATCTCCTGCAACAATATCTACATCTTGAAAAAAACGGCCATATCTATTATTGGAAGTTTCTTGTTTTTTACCAGTAGGATAAAGATACTTGATAGGAACCTGAGATAATACCGGAATGGCTACTCTCGCTATTTTGTCAATGGTTTTCAGATGATAAAGAGGAATAGGAATATTTAAGCAAAAAATTAAATCACCAAAGATCATCTGACAACCTGCCTCAATTAGGCCTTCTGCTAAACCAAAACGATCTACAGTAATGAGCAACAGGGCTTTTTTACCCTTTAAATCAATATCGGTATTTTGACTAACATATCGAACAACATCTTTTTCTAATACATACTTAATACCGGTTCCGTCAACGATTGGAGTCTTTTTAATCACACTCACAATCCTTGCAGATTCCCTGATCGTATATCTCTTTCCCCTAGGACCCGAATAAAGATATAAATCTGTTCCTCCGAGAGCAAAAACATCAACCTTCCCATCAAATTCCTGATAGATTTGCATCATTTTTTTGACGCTTCCATCAGTCCCTCTTCTCTCGATTTCAATTTCCTGTCCCATGATCTCAACTTTTACCACGTGATCCCTAGTTGAAGATCCCAAACTTACTCCCAATACCTTTTTCACCTTTTTCACCCCTATTTACGATGATTCCTTGACTTCCCTTAATATCTCTAAGATCATTTCCGGATTTACATATTTATCTTCCATGATTGGTGATTTTCCAATTTCTATCCCGACCACCTGAATGCTGAATAATTTTTCTACCACATCGATCCTTTTATCAGAACCTAAAAATATGATAAGATCAAAATCAATCAGTTTAGCAATAATACTGATCACATCGTTAAAAATTTCAGTTTTATTACGATCTTCTATAAACCTGAACTGTTCTTTTTGATTCAGTATTAAAACAAAATCAATGCCCATTTCTTTTGCCAAAGACAATATTTCGTGTTTATTCTTGATAGGAAAACCTACCAAGGCAATTTTTTTTCCTTTTCTTATCTCTCCCAGGCTTTCCAAACGAGATACAAAAGTTCTTTCAATGCCTAATTTTCGTGCTACCTCTCCTTGTGTCAGTCCATTGATTCGCAATTTTATAATTTTATTGATTTCTCGGTCTAATTTCTCCCAAGATAGGACCTTTTCTCCAACTCTAAATAAATTCATAATATACCTGTACACATTTTTGTACACATTATATTTTATTTAATTCAACATGTCAATATACAATGCTTTAATATAAATTAAAATTGAAAAATATTAATGCGGAATAGAACTATTTTTATTTGTAGGCCATGAAAGCAGATGATCTATAAACCAGAAATCATCCCTCCACCAATAACGTATTCCCTTTGATAAAAAACAGCAGACTGACCTGGTGCAATCGCTCTTTGGGGTTCATCGAAAAAAATGTGCATTTTGTTCTCTTTACAAGGGAAAACTTTGGCATAAGCCGCGGGTGTATTGTATCGGATCTGAACCTTTAGCCGAACCGGTTTTTTGAGAGGTTGCATGGAAATCATGTGAATATTTTCTATCTTAAACTCCCTCTGATAAAGATCTGCTTCGTCTCCGACAATAATCGTGTGGTCATTATGATTAATACGAACAATATACTTTCTGGTATTCAAAGAAAGACCAATTTTTTTTCTTTGCCCAACCGTGTAAAAGGCAATCCCTCTATGTTTCCCTAATATATTGCCTGAGGTATCAAGGAAATAGCCCATTTTACTTTTATATTCTCTGCCTAATTTATTTTCAATAAATTTTCGGTAATTCTCTCCTCTTAAAAAACATACTTCCTGGCTTTCATTGATACCTTGCAGATCCAATCCTATTTTTAAGGCAATTTTTTCTACATCCCTTTTCAACAATTTTCCTAGTGGAAAAATTGATTTGGAGAGTATATCCTGATTTAATCGATATAAAAAATATGATTGATCTTTTTTTTGATCAATCCCTCTCTTTAAAAGGAATTTTTTTTGATTCCTGCTTTTCCCAATCCGGGCATAATGTCCTGTAGCAATAAATTCTAAATTATGTTTATTGGCATAATTGAATAGCAAATGAAACTTAACTTTTTCATTGCAGAGAATACATGGATTAGGAGTGAATCCTTTTTGATATTGAGAAATGAAATCATGAATAACAATTGCACTAAACTTTTTTTGATAATTAACCCTGTTTAACGGAATATCCAATATTTTAGCCAGCATGCCTACTCTAGATTCCTCAAAAGCTCCTACATTGCTTGTGTCAGTTCCTTGGATTATCGATGAATGATCCTCATTGAAAAATTTAAAAAAAATCCCTTCTACCCGGAATCCTTTTTCTTTTAATAGAAAGGCTGCTACAGCGCTGTCAATCCCGCCGCTCAAGCCTACTAAAACACTTTTCTTTGGTTCCACCCTATATTCCTTAAAAATCTAAATAAGGTAATGCTGAATGATCGAATCTGAGAATGATTGCACATATCTGGTTTGATGAAAAGTCTTATCATAACTCCAAATTACAATATCGACCAGATCTGAAGAATGGCCTTTATCGCAATATCTAGCCACTATTCTGCTAGCTAAATCTAGTACCGTCTCCACCTCCATGACTTCATCGTCTAAATCTGTATATCGACGTAATAGTGAAACTGGACCCTTACAATATTGAGAAGATAACAAATAATCCTGGGGCTGAAATAAGGAGATTATTTTCTGGTTTTCATTTTCATTTCTACCTACAACTAATTTGAATTCTTTATTAAGAGAAAAATGCCTTCCTACTTTCAATAAATCAATATCACCCTTATGATAATTCATGTTGGTTATTTTGCCCATTAATTCATTGAGTCTTTTTGCAAAGCTAGGTTCTGTTAACTTACAACCTCCAGCAGGGGTAGGATATTTTTTTATCCCCCATTGCTCTGCTAAAGCTATCTGGCGCTTCCTCGAACGTCCTTGAATATCTAATAACTTTAAACGATCAATAATTTTATCTTTCTCGGGATCAGTTTCTGGCAAAAGTAAGGCTGAAAGAGGTCTGATAATCTTATTTGCATAACCAGATTCCTCACTAATTAATTGTAGCATTCTTTTATTTTGAGTCATTGGCCTTTGTCCTAACACTTCACCGCTAATGATCAATAAAGCCTTTTCCTCCTCCATCAACTCTCCTGCTTTTCGAAACATTAGAATACGGCAATCAATACAGGGATTTTCGCGTTTGCCATAGCCGTGCCTTGGATTGTATAAAATTTTTTTAAAGTCATTGCTAATATCTTTTTTTATTAAAGAAATACCCAGGTATTGCTCGATATAGTGATCGCAATAGCTCTCTATAAAAGGTGTTTCAAAACGCACGCCAATCACTTCGATATTTTGTTCCAAGATCAATTTAACCGCTAAAATGCTGTCCAATCCACCCGAAAAGAGTGCAATTGCTTTTTTTATATGACTCATAATAATCTATCCATTTCTTCTTTCCTGGGCATAACCTCTGCTAATGATACCAATATTTGCCAAGTTTATCCTTCCTGCCTTTAATACACTTGATAAGCTCTGTTTTATGAATCTTTTCACTCACCCTATTTCTAAAACTACATCAGTTATCCAGACATAGAATTTTCGTGGGTTTAACTAAGGAATTGCGTTTATTCCCTGTACTATCTATATCAACAAAATATCAAAAAATCAAATTCAATGAAGGGTAATCATTATGATGGAATTAAGGGAGAGTTAAAATTTATGAATAAAGGAAGAGGTTTTGATCCCTCTTCCTTTATTCTCTTATTCACAACTAATCGCCTCAACGGGACAATCTTCAGCAGCCTGTCTGCATGCTTCTTCTAAGTCTTTTGGAACAGTGTCTACTTTAACAGTTGCAACATCATCTTTTAATTCAAAAACCTCGGGGCATGTGCTTTCACATAACCCACATCCAGTGCAAAGATCTTGATCTACGGTTGTTTTCAAACTATTTCACCTCCTACGTTTTAAGTTTTTCTATCCTATTAACTTGCAATTTATCAAATGACATCCATGCATTCGTATATCTTTTTCGTATATCTTTACAGCTTTCTAATGAATGAATTTCATCGAATCTGTAAATTGCCATTAACTTACTTAAGATAACTTAAATTGTCATAAAATTCAAGACCTATTTATTATTTTATCTATATTTTTATTTCCAGAAAATCATAAGCCACAATCGTTTCAGGTAATTGGCTATTAGCATTTGCTTGAAATTCATCCCAACGTTCATTGTTGTCGCTTGAGCGTTCATATCTGGGACTAATATGAGTGAGTACAAGCTTTTTAACATTTGCCAGTTTGGCAATATTGATTGCATCCCCAATCGTAGAATGAAAACTCTTTTTTGCTTTGTATTCCTCTTGATCCGAAAAAGTAGCTTCGTGAATAAGTATATCAGCATTCCTAGAGAGATCAATAGCATTTTTAGAAAATACGGTATCCCCACAATAACATATCTTTTTAACCCTTACCACGGTTTTTATAAAAAAATCTGAATCGATTACCCTTCCATCTTTCAGAATTATTTTTCTTTTTTCTTTAATGTCTTTATAGATGGGTCCGGGCTGAATTCCAAGCTTGATCAATTGTTCAGGAAGAATATTGCTCTTTTTTTCTTTTGAAATAATCATATAACCAAAACTATCCATTTGATGATCTAAAACTGCACTGAAGACAGAATGATTCTCTTTTTTCCATAGCAATCTTTTGGTTAAATATTTTTCTTTCTCAATTTGATGAATTTTAAGATGATAAGGAATATATGTTTCGGAATATTCAAAACTACTTCTTAAATAATCCTGTAACCCGATAGGCCCAAAAATGTCAATATTTGTCTTTACTCCCTGTAATCCTCTTGTAGCAAGCAATCCCGGAAGTCCAAACAGGTGATCTCCATGCAAATGAGTAATAAAAATACTGTTCAGTTTAGATAATTTTAAACCAGCGCGAATCAGTTGTTGCTGTGTACCCTCTCCACAATCGAATAACCAAAAATTTTTACCATGATCAAACAATACTGCTAAAGAGGATACATTTCTATTATTCGTGGGCATCCCCGCACTAGTTCCTAAAAATATAATTTTATCGATCATGAATGATTCCTACTTCATTTAAAAAACTGTGGACTTCTTTACTTCTGACAAGCACAACAATAGAAGGTGCTTCTATTTTCAATACGAATCATCTTTAAGGATTGACCACAATATGGACATTTTCCTTTCCTTTTTCCGTAAACCAATAGCTCCTTTTCGTATTTTCCCCAATTTCCATCCAAATCACGGTAAGACTTATCAACCATTGTTGTTCCCCGCAATTGAATAGCACTTGACAAGACATCTTTTATCGACAAAAAAACCCTTTCTGCTTCCTTCTTTGTTAGGGAACTTGCCTTACGAAGAGGACGTATGCCTGCAATAAAAAGAATTTCATTGGCATATATATTGCCAATCCCTGCAATTTTTCTTTGGTTCATCATCAGTGATTTGATATTCCTATGACTTTTTCTTAAAATATTGAAAAATTTTTCAAAAGAAAAATCCAGTCCGAATGGATCAAGACCCAACAACTCTATTGCCGGCATTTCTCTTTCTTTGGATAGCAACCACATCTTGCCAAATTTTCTGACATCGTTATAAATCAATTGACTGCCATCTTCAAATAACAAAAAAACATGGTCATGCTTTCCTTTTTTTTCTGGTAATTCCGATGATTGATATTGATAGGATAATTGACCACTCATCCCAAGATGGATGACGAAATAATCGTCTGTATTAAGAAAAAATAAAAGATATTTCCCTCTTCGTCTAACCTCTTCAATATCATTGCCTTGTAAACGAATGATAAATTGATTTACTTCAGGTATTTTAATCAATTGGGGTAAATAAATCTTAACTTTTACAATTTTCTTATGAATAATTGTTTTTTCTAAATCTCTTCTAATGGTTTCAACTTCAGGAAGCTCAGGCATGTTTACCTTTCATCGCTATTTTTGTTCTATCCTGACCAAAACATCCGATAAGCTATGGATAACATCATGATGATATTTCACTTGATATCCTATTTGAAAACGATCAATTAACAGTGCGTTCATTCCTGCTTCTTTGGCCGAAATATAATCCGAGTTTTCATGATCTCC
>JAFGSC010000115.1 GCA_016934875.1 Candidatus Atribacteria bacterium | reverse complement strand
GAAACCATAGATGTAGTTAACATAAATAAATTATCTTACAATCTATGGTTTCCTTACACCATTATTTTTTATAACTAAGGTCTTACTTTCTCTTCTTAAGGGCAGCCCCTCCCAAGTAGGCCTCCTGGACTTTTTGATTACTCTTTAAATCGGAAGCTAATCCGTTTATAGTAATATTCCCGGTTTCCAGCACGTATCCCCTGTCAGCAATACTTAATGCTTTGCGGGCATTTTGCTCTACCAATAATATGGATATACCCTGATCATTAATTTCACGGATAATTTGGAATATTTGTTTTACTAATAAGGGAGCCAAACCCAGAGAGGGTTCATCCAGAAGCAAGATACGTGGCGTACTCATTAAACCTCTTCCCATTGCCAACATTTGCTGTTCACCACCTGATAATGTTCCGGATAATTGTTTACGCCGCGCTTTAAGAATGGGGAATAAATTATAAACCCTTTCCATAGATTCTTTAATCTTCTTATTGTCTTTTCTTCGAGTGTAGGCACCCAAATTAAGATTTTCATCGACTGTAAGAGTTGCAAATACTTTTCGACCCTCAGGTACGTGCGAAACGCCCCCCATAACTATTCTGAATGCCTTCACATTGTTAAGTTCTTGGTCATCTAACTTAATCTTTCCGCTGCGGATGGGTAATAACCCGGATATAGCCCTTAGAAGAGTACTTTTCCCCGCCCCATTTGCCCCTAACACGGTAACTATTTCACCTTCGCCAACCATAAGTGAAATCCCTTTAAGGGCTTCGATGGAACCATAATATATTTTTAAATCTTCTACTTTCAATAATGTAGTCATATTGCTATTCCTCCTCCTCTTCATCTTTGCCTAAGTAAGCTTCGATTACTTGAGGATTACTATATACATCTTCGGGTAAACCCTCAGCAATTTTTTTACCTTCATCCATCACTGTAACCCAATGAGAAATTCCCATTACTACATTCATATCATGCTCGATAAGCAAAATAGTTAAATCTTCCTTTAATAAGGATTTTAAAAATACTATCAGGTCTTCAGATTCTTTATCGTTTAAGCCGCTGCTCGGTTCATCCAAAATTAATAAATCAGGATTAGAGGCTAAAGCCCGGCCTATTTCTAACATTCTCTGATTACCATAGGCAATATTCTTTGCCAATTCATCTCGCCATCTCCATAATCCAACTTGTTTAAGTCGTCCTTCAGCATTTTCCTTAATTTCTAATTCTTCTTTTCTTTGCCCGGGAGTTTGTAAAACAGAAGTCCAGGTTCCCTCATTGCTGCGGCAATGCTGACCGGCCATCACATTCTCCAGGCAGGTCATATTGGAAAAAAGCCGTATGTTTTGAAAAGTTCGGGCAATCCCTTTTTTTATAATCTGATGAGGTTTTTTACCGGCAAGGTCTTCCCCTTGGAAAAGAACCTTTCCACCGTCAGCTTTATATATGCCGGTAACTACATTAAAAACAGTCGTTTTTCCTGCTCCATTGGGACCTATCAGGCTGCTTATTTGCCCTTGACTTACTTTAAGGTCAAAATTGTTTACTGCGGTTAAGCCGCCGAATTTTTTAGTCAATTTATCGGTTTGTAGCACCACTTTATTAATTTTATCTGTCTCTTTATTCTCTTGTTCGCTTTTTATTATAGTTTCCATGTTATTATTGTCTTTAGCCATTTTCTTCTCCTGCCTTTATTAAAAGTGACTCGACCTTAAAAGCTCCCCTTTTCCTGGGCCAAATACCACCGGGTCTAAAGATCATCATAACCACCATTGCTGCTCCAAAAATCAACATTCGGTATTGAGCGAAAGTTCGGAAGAATTCCGGGAAAAGGCTGATGGCGGCAGCACCGATTAACACTCCGGGTATAGAACCCATTCCTCCGATTAATACAATACAAAAGAGCAAACAGGACTCCATAAAATTAAAACTCTCCGGAGAAACCATCATTAATTTAGCAGCATAAACATTACCGGCTACCCCGGCTAAGCCTGCTCCTAAAACAAAAGCCAATAACTTATAAGATCTGACATCAATCCCGGTAGCCTCTGCAGCAATTACATCTTCTCTTATACAGTTCCAAGCTCTACCTACACGTGAACGCTGCAAATTAACCAACCCGATGATAGTCAGGCCGACTATTAACCATATGTAATAATAAAATTTAGTAGAATTATCAACTACAAAGATATTGCCCAATGAAGGAAAATCAATGCCAAAGACTCCATTTGGGCCACCGGTTATTCCAAACGGATTATTATTTAAAGTAAGCCGTACAATTTCCCCCATTCCGATGGTTACGATACACAGGTAATCTCCTCTTAAATGAATGATCGGGGAACAAACTAACCAGGCAAAGGCACCTGCTGCAATTGCACTTATCGGCAATAAAATAATGATAGGAATACCAAATGCGGTATTAAGAATTGCGGTAGTGTAAGCACCAATAGCCATAAATCCCATATGTCCTAAATCAAAAAGCCCTACTTCACCTAAAACAATATTCAAACTAAGCCCCAAAAGAGCATAAACCCCGAAGAAGAATAAGACATCCACCCAATAAGCATTTATTATAAAAGGTAACGCTATAAATAAAATTGCTACCAGAATAACTAGCCAATTTTGAAATATACTATTTTTTTGGTTTATATTTTTGTTTGATTTCATATTTTCGCTCCTTTACACTTTTTCTGCAACTTTTTCACCCAAAAGACCTCTGGGGCGAAAAATTAAAACTAATATTAAAACTAAAAATACAAACACGTCCTTATAGGCGGTAGAAAGGTAAGTGGAACCCAACATTTCCAATACTCCCAGGAGAAGCCCGCCCAGCATTGCACCCGGGATATTGCCAATACCTCCCAGGATAGTAGCGGTAAAGGCTTTTAATCCATAATTCCAGCCCATGATAAAACTAATCTTTCTATAATACATACCTACCATTACTCCAGACATTCCGCCCAAAGCCGGGCCTAAGGCAAAAATAAAAAATATAATTGTTTCAATATTTATTCCCATTAAAGCGGCAGTATCTCTATCTAAAGCACAAGCACGGATAGCTGCACCAAAAGTGGTTTTTTGAACGATATAATATAAAAGTCCCATAAGCATAAAAGAAATTGCTAAAATTATCACCTGTAGCAAGGTAATTTTAAATCCTCCGAAATTTAACATAATTGAAGGAACAACCTGTGAGGGATAAGCTTGCGGACGTGGACCCCAAACAACCATTATCCCATTTTGAATAACAATTGAAGCACCTAATGCAGACACCACTGCGGGAAGCCG
>JAFGSC010000007.1 GCA_016934875.1 Candidatus Atribacteria bacterium | reverse complement strand
TTGGCTATGGATCCGGAAGTTATGCTTTTTGACGAACCTACCTCTGCCCTTGATCCAGAATTAATTGGTGAAGTACTAGGTGTGATGCAAAAATTAGCCAAGGAAGGCATGACGATGCTGGTAGTCACCCATGAGATGGGTTTTGCACGTACGGTAGCGGATGAGATTATTTTCTTAGAAAATGGGAAACTCCTCGAGAGCGGCCCCCCCGGAAAACTGTTTGTTCAACCCAAGTTTGAACGAACCAAGAAGTTTCTTTTTAAATTAACCGAATTATATGGCGATGCTCAGGGTAAGAAATGATGGTCAATATAGAATTTTTTACAGGAATACTGTTTCCCCCTTTATTGGAAGGTTTGATCATGACTCTTCAATTGGTTTTTTGGTCTATTCCAATAGGGTTATTGGTGGGGATTATTCTTGCGATAGGGAAAGTCTATGGCAATGTTTTTGTCTCGTTATTTAGTAAGATTTACATCATATTTTTTAGAGGAACGCCATTATTGATTCAGCTTTTTATATTGTATTACGGATTTCCGTCGATTGGCATTTATTTATCACCTTTTGTTGCTTCGGTTATTGGTTTTGTACTTTGTAGTAGTGCTTACCATGCTGAGTATATCAGGGGAGCCATTCAATCGGTAAAAAGTGGACAGATATTGGCAGCCCAAGCATTAGGAATGAGTAAAATGAGTGCAATCCTGAATATTGTTCTTCCACAAGCATTGCGAAGATCCATTCCCGGATGCTCTAATGAAATTATTTACTTGATTAAATATTCTTCTTTAGCCTTTATGGTAACCTGCATCGAACTAACGGGTGCAGGGAAAATTGTAGCCTCAAGATATTTTACTTATACAGAAGTTTTTTTGGTCATCGGAGCAGTATATTTAATGATAGTGTCTATTGCAACAAAAGGATTAGGCTTATTAGAGGCAAAATTGGCTTTTCCAGGATCGGGGGTTAGGAAGTAAAACAATGGTTAGAATTGAAAATATACAAAAACCAATCTATTTAAACCATTCGAGTTTAAAATATCCTTTGCCAAAAGAATTTTTAGAGGAGTTGTCAAAGGAACTTAAAAATATGAATCAATATCCAAGTGGGAGCCCTTACAACGAACTATCTGATGCCCTGGCACAGTACACAGGCGTTTTCCCCCAACAGATATTGCCTACCAATGGATCCGATGAAGCGATTGAGGCAGTTACAAGAAGTTTTGGAAATCAATTCATTTTGATTCCTACACCTACATTTTCACAATACGAGCTCAGCGCTGATCGTAATGATTTCAGTAGAAAATTAGTTCCTTGTTTAAATCATCATGGTGACTATCAATTAAACTATACCGAGAAAGATTTAAAAGAAGCTAGCCTCGTCTGGATATGTAATCCTAATAATCCCACTGGAAATTCTATTCCTAGAGAAAAAATTGAAGAGACATTAATTCACGCGTCTGGAATTGTGGCTGTTGATGAATGTAATTATGAGTACTTGGGAGATACCATGGTAGATTTAATTCATCAGTACCCTAACCTTGTGGTAATTCGCAGTTTTTCAAAAAATTTTGGCTTAGCTGGATTTAGGCTTGGTTTTGCCGTATCCTCAGCACAGAATATTGAAAAGATTTCTCGTTTCTGTCAATGTTTCAATGTGAATAAAATGGCAGAAATTGCCGGAATAAAGGTACTAAAATATTTAAATTATTATAAAAGGGTATGGCAGGCAATCGAAAAGATTAGGAATAATTTTATTCAAGGGCTTCTACAATTGGAAGTAAAGGCTTTTCCATCCAAAGCCAATTTCATTCTCGTTGATTTTATTACAGAGGAAAATACCAAAAGAGTCTGGAATGATTTAAAAAAGAATAATGTACATACCTTTGCCGCTTGGGATGGTGAATTTTCCGGTCTTGAAAATCATTATATTCGATTCACCGTTGGGAATAAGGAAGAGATGGATTACGTTTTGAAATTATTACGTATAGATAAAGAAAATCACTAAATCTACTATATTTATATTCATTCATCAGCACTTTCTTTTCATTTTCAGTGTTTAAGCTTTCCTAAAGCAAATAAAAAATAACCTTTATTTGAGCTGGGTAGGGATTCCGATCAAGATTTTTCTTCAAGAACCAAATTCTGTCTTATAATAGTGATAGAATTTTATAGAAGGGGTGTTGAATGCTGATTAAATTGTACCCTATAAAAAGAACGCTAGCGGTTTATATTGTGATTTTATTTTTAACATTATTTCTCAGTATTATCCCTATATTTGCTCAACAATCTGACGATCCATTAGAAAAACAATTAAAAGTTTTCCAACTATCAAATTTGTTAGATACCCAAAGTAACTTTCCTCAGCAAGATGCTTATTTTAAAAATGCTTTGCAGTATTTTCAAAATAAGCATTATAGTTTTGCCATTCAAGAATTAGAAAAAATAGGGTATAGCCATTTATATATTCCTCTCTATTTAAAAAGTCAATTATTAAAGGGAAAGTGTTACGAAACGCTGAATCGATGGGAATCAGCTTTATATATTTATGAGAAGATTATTGAAGATGTACCCATCATGCGGGACTATGTATTATTCTTACTTGGGAAAATATATTTGCACATGAACGATTTTAGCAATGCAATGATCATATTTCAAAGACTAAAAAATGAATACCC
>JAFGSC010000114.1 GCA_016934875.1 Candidatus Atribacteria bacterium | reverse complement strand
GGATCATTGACTATTCAAATGGGATAGAATATGATAAATATAGATGACTCAAAGGAGGAATAACCAATGGAAGATGGCAGTCCCTGGATTGCCATAGTTGTTCTAATCATTCTTATTTCGATGAATGGTTTACTAGCTGCCGCAGAGATTTCTCTGGTGAGTTTAAAAAAAATTCGATTGAAGCAAAAAGCTGAATCGGGAGACAGTAAGGCAAAAAAACTTCTCGAGATGAAGCAAAACCCCAGTGATTTTCTTTCCACCATACAAATTGGTATCACTCTTGCCGGATTATTGTCCGGTGCATTTGCTGCGGATACACTGGCTAAGCCAGTCGTAAAATATCTTTACAAACTTGGTATTTCTGGTGCTTGGATTTCCTTTGCTAATGTCTTTACAGTCATTGTTATAACGATTATTATTACTTATTTTATGTTGGTATTCGGGGAATTGGTTCCCAAAAGGCTAGCCATGGAAAATCCTTATAAAATTGGGAAAAAAGTTATTTTATCGATTTATGGACTATCAGTCCTTACGAAACCCCTCGTTCATTTGCTATCTATTTCAACAAATTCAGTATTACACTTTTTAGGAATTGACTCAAAACAGGATAATAATCCTGTGACCGAGGAGGACATTCTGCTTACAATGCGTGAAGGAAGAGAGCAGGGTACCATCGAAGAGTCAGAAGAGTACATTGTTAAAAACCTATTTAAATTTACTGACTTATTCGTAGAGGATGCAATGGTTCATCGAACTGAAATAAAAGCTATTCCGGTAGATGCGTCATTCTTAGATGTTGTGAGACTGATTTCTGAGACCTCGCATGGGAAATTTCCAGTTTTTGAGAATCATATCGATAAAATCGTGGGGATTGTTTATAGTAAAGATTTAGTATCAAGGTATCCGCTAGATCATTCCAATTCTAAATTTCCAAAAGTAAAAGATATGATGCGATCCCCTTTCTTTGTATCCGAATCGCAATCTCTCGTGAATATTTTTACTGAGATGAAAAGGAAAAAGAGTTATTTAGCAGTTGTGGTTGATGAATACGGTGGAACATCAGGCATTATTACCATGACCGATATTATAGAGGAAATTATCGGAAATATTGAAACCCCTGAAGAGAAAATGATTCAAGATACAGGCGAAGGCGGATACATGATCGATGGTCGAATAAAAATAAAAGAACTATCGGAATTTTTGAACATTAAAATCGATTCTGATGAAAACAATACCTTAAGCGGTTTTATTATCGATAGTCTGGGTTTTGTTCCTAATGCAGGTCAAACACCAGAAATTAAAGTAGAAAACTTTATATTTAGAGTGAAAAAAATGGATGGACCCTTAATTCGCACCATTTATGCCAAAGAAAATGATAACAGTTGATTAAGGCAGGCTGTCCTAGCTATTTCAAAATATTTTTTATTGAAAGGAGTTTCGTTGGTGATCATAGGATAAAGAATTCATTGAAATCCTTTCTAAAGATTTTTTCTTTATTTCATCTTATTTATTAAAGCGATATCCGGATCCCCATAGTGTGTCGATGAAACGAGGCTTTTGAGGGTCCTTTTCGATTTTATCCCTGATCTTTTTAATATGCACTGCAATTGTGGCAATATCGCCATAAGAATCATCACCCCATACATGGTCATAAATTTGCTCTTTGCTGAAAACAATATTCGGATGAGATGCTAGAAAATTCAATATTTCAAATTCTTTTAAAGTCAAATTAATTTCCTTGTTGTCTAGAAAGATATGATGGGAAATTTGGTTAATTGTTAAATTTTTTATTTGAATGACTTGTCTTTCTTTTTCAGCCCTACCGGTAAGCCTATCAAAACGGTTTAGATGTGCCTTAACCCTGGCAACGAGTTCGTTAGGACTGAATGGCTTACTGATATAATCGTCTGCCCCAATTCCCAAGCCTCTTACTTTATCGATTTCTTCTCCTTTAGCCGAGATAATGAGTATGGGAATATTTTTTTCTTTTCGTATTTTTTTGCATATTTCGAAACCGTCCATATCCGGCAGCATGAGATCCAGCAAGATTAAATCATAATCTTTGTTTAAAGCCTTTGATAGACCCTCGCACCCCCTGTTTGCTATGTCGACTTGAAAGTGATTAATTTCAAGATAATCTTTTTCCAACTCAGCAATACTTTGCTGATCTTCTATAATCAAAATCTTTCTCATGCCTTTATCCTCATTGGTTATCTTTTGTGGTTAACTTTTTTAAGGTAAAGAAAATACTCGTTCCTGCCCCAATCTTACTTCTAGCCCAGATATTTCCCTGGTGATCCAAGATAATTTTTTTAGCAATATAGAGACCTAATCCTGTGCCTGATGAACGGTTTGACCTAGCCCTATCAACTTTGTAGAAACGATCGAAAATTTCATTCAGTGATGCTTCAGAAATACCTTGTCCGTTGTCAGAGATCTCAATTTCTACTTCATCCTGTTTTTCGGTTAATATCATTTTAATGGTTGGGTTGATTTCATTTTTGTAATTCATAGCGTTATGAATAATATTTAAAATAACTCTTTTAAGTTGTTGTCGATCTGCCTTGACCAGATCCTTTGAATTGTATCTTGGCTCAAAATCTAGCTGAATGCCTTTTTCCTGTAGGTCAAATTTTAATTCTTCATAAGAATCCATTAAATAAGCTTGAATGTCGATGTTCTCAAATTTGTATATCGATTGATCTAGGTCAAGCTTAGATAGCAGGAAAAGGTCTTCGATAAGAGATTCAATATGTTCAACATTCTGGTGTATTGTTTTTAAATATTTATCTAGTTTTTCTTTTGATTTTGGGACTCCATCCATAATGCCTTCAACATAGCCTTTGATGGTTGTAATGGGGGTTTTTAAATCGTGAGATATATTCGTGAT
>JAFGSC010000113.1 GCA_016934875.1 Candidatus Atribacteria bacterium | reverse complement strand
ATTGGCTTCAATAACGACTCGAAGTGCGTCTTTGGGTCCCAAAACTTCTTCAATATATGTTTTCTCCTGTCTTAAAAATTCTTCTCTATCCGGGATAGATAATACACGGCTGGTAATGCCCTTCACTTTTAAAATAGCATTAACCTTAACAGCTATCGAAACTTCACTGCCACTGGATATTAATACCACCTGGGGTGCTTCTTTTTCTTGATGGGATATGATATAACCGCCCTTAGAAAATTCTTTTATGCCACGGCATTTTTCCAGATTTTGCATAAGTGGAGGCAAGTAATTTCAAGAATTATTTTTCACACAGTCTGCCGTCCCTTGTTTCAACATATCTACATCTACAAACATATTGGAAGAGTTATATTTAATAATTTTGTTATATTGCAAAACCCCGAATAAGTAAGTATAATTATTATAATATTTTCAAAACTTTTTTCCTAAAAGCAACGATGGTTGCTGAAACAATAATTAATATGCTGCCAGCGATATGATACCAGGATAAAATATCTTTAAAAACTAACATACCCAAGATTAAACTTGTTATCGGTTCAAAGGTACTTAAAATAGCCGCAGTTGTAGCACTAATTACTTTTAAACCGGTCTTAAATGAAACCATTCCTATTAAATTAGCTACTAAAGCCACAAAAACAGTACTAACTATTCCCTCAAAGGTATAACCAATCTCAAGCTTTCCCATAAAAACACTTATTGCAAACAATATATAACTATTAAATAAAGAAATGTAAAATATTAATACAAATGAATTTATCTCTTTTATATTACCATATGCAACGATTAATATGTAATATGCATAAAAAAATCCTGAAATTAAGGAGAGCAATACTCCAATAATACTGGTTGATCCCAACGAATTAAAGCCTGCCAAAAAATACATACCTGCTAATGATAATATGAGGGAAAATACTTTCCTTTTGTCAATTTTTCCATTAAAAAAGAATATTGAACCCACCATAACTGCTACGGGATAAATAAAATGGATGGTTGTGGCCAGTCCTATAGACATATAATTATAGGACGATGAAAGCGTTAACATTGCTAATGAATGGCCCATTAAACTCGCTTTAAATAAAGTAATATACTGTTCTTTTTCAAGTGTATAAGCGATTTTTCTTATTTTCAATAATATAAAAAGTTCTATAGTGGCAAATAATGATCTAAACAAACTAAATGTATATGGATTAAATCCATTAGCATAAGCAATTTTTGCAAATAGTGGAATGAATCCTAAGCTGGTAGCTGCAAAAACCGTTAACAAAATCCCTTTTACTCTGTTCATTATTATTTATTCCTTTATCAAATCAAAGTTGCTACAAATAAAGTGTGACCTGCTCTATTTATTTTATTACCAAGCTTACTTGGATCAATTAAGGAACAAAGCTTTCACAAGGGATATTTATTTGGCATTTTCCACAACCGTATCGAGGTTTATATTTTTCTTTTGTTGTTTTCGAAAATTTAGAACATATGAGATGATCTTTTCCGTTTTCCAGAGATATTACATTAACAGAATATTGCTTTGCACATGCTCCACACATTGAACAGTATTCATAAATATTTTTATACTCTCTATTATAATGTACCAAGCCCACACACAAAAGCTACATGCCTTATAGTTATCTTCTGAATTTTCTACAAAATATGATGCCATTGTAATTAAATCTTGTTTCTTCATTTATTATTCTATGACTTATAGTTACAATATATTTTTTTAATTATAGACTCCTATATTTTACCTTTTTATTGTATAATAGGGTTATTCTCGATCAGCCTGCCAACATTTAACATGCTGTAATTTCTTAAAATATGATAAAAGTGCGACAAAGGATCATCCACTGTCATATGTAGACCTGACCTTATTATTTTAGATATCTCTATGGTTTGAATAAATCATTTTCCCATCTTTAAAAACAATTAATTCACCTTTATTAAATTTTTTCCAACTTTCTTTGGTTAATTTTTTAGTTGCAATAATAAAGCCTGTTTTATTTGGGTTCTTTTCTTCTCTTAAATCTACTTCCCAATCAATATCTTTTAACTTTATCTCTCTATAAGGTGGTTTTCGTTGAATAAAACAAAGACCATTATGACCTTCTATATCGTGGTAACAAAATAAATATTCTCCATTAGACATAAGACAATTTAATTTGCCAAATTTATTAATTTGATTAAGTTTTTGTTTTAACCATTCAAATTCGTTTTCACTCCAATTTACTATTTTTTTCTTCTGAATACACTCTAATAAATGACAAAACATATATTCAGAATCTGTTTCACCAATAGGCTTAAAAACTGATAAATCAAAATTATTACAGTCTACTGTGCCGTTATGTGCAAATAAATATTCTTTTCCGTCTAAATCTCTTTTAAATGGATGTGTATTATTATAACTCAGCTTACCTTGACTTATTTTTCTAACATGTCCAATAATAATTTTAGAAAGAATATTTTCTAAGTTCTTTTCATTTTGAAGAAAATCACTTGATAATGCATTTATTGGTTCTTTTTCAATTGTTGCTTTTTTATTTTTATAATATCCAATCCCCCATCCATCAGGATTGTTTTTCCCTAATTTTTGAAATCCTCTAAATGATATTTTGGGATTAATCGCTCCATTAAGAGACATCCCTAATAATTCACACATCTCTATTCTCTCACTCCTATAGTAAATTTATTAAATTACTAAAATAATTCTCTTGAATTTAAATATGGACGTCCTATTTTTTCTACAGTTTAATTTTCCCTTTTAGGAAGGTCTCCTCTAGGACGTCTATTTATAATAATACCTAAAGCCACAACCATCCGGTTAAGAAAATCCTCAGATCCCATAGGTTGTCCGAAAAAAGTTACCGAATTATTGAGCTAGTACAACCGTCTCCGTGATATTCCACTAAAAAAATAATAGAAAAAATAAAAAATATGAAATAAAAAGAATAATCTATTAGAAGAAAAGATTTAAAATAGGTCAGAAAATAAATAATAAGTTTATGAAATCTTAGTATCTCTAACTAAAATAAGAGCCGATAGAAATAGCATAAAGAAAAAAAACTAATTACATTTTTTCGAATCATTTATCTTCTTATCAATTGCTTGAGCGGTCTTAGTAATAGAAAGACCGCCTTTTGCGGTACATCTTAAACTTGATGGTAACTGAATGCCTACATCATACATAGCCTTAATTGTTTCATCAAGCGGTATCACCACATCAACACCAGCAATAACCATATTAGCAGCAGCAAAAGCATTAGTAGCAGCCATTACATTTTTCCCTAGACAAGGGACTTCGACCCGGTTGGCCACCGGGTCGCATATTAATCCTAACATATTTTGCAGGGCTATTGAAGCTGCATCAATACCTTGTTTAACATTTCCTCCAATTAATTGGATTAAACCAGCTGCGGCCATTGCTGAAGCGGCACCACACTCTGCCTGACAACCACAAACTTCTGCAGAAAAAGTAGCTTGCTCTGAAATAAAAACACCAATAATTCCGGCAGCAAGCATCGCTTTGATTATTTTATCATTATCTAAATTCATATACTGGGCTGTACCAAATATAGCCCCAGGTACAGCGCCACAGGAACCAGCAGTAGGGGCAGCCACGATTAGTCCCATAGAGCTCTTTACCTCCATCATTGCCATAGTAAATGCAATGATATGATTCAATACACCTCCGGGAATCAACTTATTTTCTCGAGTCGCTTTTTCAACCAACCAGGCTTGGGGTCCTAAAATGCGATCCTGATAAGATGTTCCCTTTAAACCAGTCTCAATAGATAATTTTAATATATTAACAATTTCCCTCATCTTATAAAATATTTTAGCTTGTGTTAATTTTCCCCGACTACTTTCATATAAGGCAGCCAATTCCCATAATTCTCCACCATTTTTTTCCCAATAGCTCAATGTTTCTGAAGCATTATTATACGGAACAATACAATCCTTTATAGATACCACCGGCATAACAGGATCTAATTGTTTTATATATAAAATATTTTTTAATTTCTGTAACCAAAGGATTTTAGACGGAGATAATTCCGAACTAGATTTTAAATTAATAATTCCTTGCTCTTGCTTACTATTTTCCGATAAATCGATATAGGCAATTCCTTTAATTTCCTTCTTAATCTGCTCTACTATTTTTTTGGCTTCTTTACTTGTCGTACCGGAATAAAATAACAATGTTTCATAAAAATCTCCACAAATTGACAAGGAAAATTCCTCAATTTTTTTTATTTCAATTAAACCGCCACCAACCGAAATAGCTTTTAAATGAATCTTTTTGCCTTCTTGATCAGCCAACATCATTTTTATGGTATTGGGATGATCAGCAATAAAATCGGTAATTTTAAATTTTATATCTATATTTTCTCCCCTTGCCTTCTCCAAAGAAATAGGCATAGTCTGATCATCCGGTGTTAACCCTAACAATCCTGCCGCAAGACCGATATCAGTTCCCTGAGAATGATAGGTGGGGGCAATAGCGCCATGCCTTTCAAATTCAATCACCACACGCTTTAATTTATCGCCTGATAACTGACGGGCAAGATTACCAATCCTGACTGAGGCTGCCACATGAGAACTGGAAGGACCTCTCATAATCGGCCCTATAGCATCATTAAAAATACTAGCTGGTTGTTTTTTGATAAAATCACCTTCTTCTACTTCATAAATTCAATAGCATTTTCTAATAACCGATCAATCTTTTTACAGTATTCTTTGCTTAATGGTAAACGAGGAGAACGAAAATTACCTCCATTTACTCCTCTTCTATCCATACAATATTTTATAATCTGAACTAATTTACCTGATTCTTCTAGTTCTATACATAATGGTAAAATAGCATGATAAATTTCCTGAGCCCTTTTATAATTTTTATTAATCACGGTTTCTTGGTAGATTGCCGATGATAGTTCAGGTAATGCATTACTGATTACCGATACCCAACCCTGAGCACCCAGGAAAAATGATTCGAACACAAGTTCTTCACTACCACAGAAAGTAATAATATTTCCATGACCAAGCCGTTCAATTTCTCTTAAACGAATGATATCCCCAGTAGATTCTTTAATATATTTAATATTTTCTTTCTCTGCTAATTTTAGAACGGTTTCTAGCTGGATATCCACTCCAGATGCCCCTGGATTATTATAAATCATAATAGGAATACTGACAGCATCTGCTATGGTCTCATAGTGATAAATAATTTCTTCTTGTATAGGATTATAATAATAAGGCGGTAGAATAAGAACAGCATCAGCTCCAATCTTTTCAGCATGCTGAGTATATTCTATCGTTTTAGTTGTTGTTTCTGCAGTAGCACATATACATACTGGAAGTCTATTATTTACAATCTTAACCACAAATTCAGCTATGTCATAACGCTCCTTTTCGGTTAAACTAGCCATTTCTCCCGTACTACCAAGAGGAATCAATCCATGAGCACCTTTTTCAATATACCACTCAATATTTTCTTCCATTGCCTTAAAATTAATATTTTGATTTTCATCAAAAGGTGTAACCATTACGACAAAATTCCCTTTTAATTCTTTTATTTTTTTCTTCACAAAAAACCTCCCTGAGTTTAGTTTAATTTTTATTTTTACCCCTTTTTAAATTTATTCTATAACATAAATAATGATTTTATGATAATCATTGATTATTAGATTAGGTAATATCAAGATCATGTAGTGTTTCTGGTAATGGTTTACCCGTTTGTTTATCCCATCCTCTAGCTTCATAATATTCATTGAGCATACCTTCATAATCTTTAATTACACATTTTTTTTCATCTTTATAATCACCAAATTTAGGTAACCCTCTCATTCTTTCTGGTAAAAGGTCGTCTTTACGGGTGAAGTCTTCTCTTATATTAAATAATCTTTGTAAATTAATTACCCGTTCTCCTATTTTTAACAAATTTTTATCAGATATATTCCAGCCAGTAAGGGCAGATAATATCATTGCTAGATGTTCCAATGTGCAACCTACGTACATCATAAATTTACAAATATTTAAAACATCCGGTATGATTAAACCATCTTGTAAAATTTTTACAATTTTCCCTTTCCCTTTTTCTTCCCATCTATCTACAGTCAGGGGATCAGGAACGCCATATTTCATCATCCCGAAATCCTTTTTTCCAGAATCATAAGCCATTCCTTCTAAGGGATGAATATGGCACATGCCCCGGTTTGCAGTTCCATAGGTAATAGCTAAAGCCTTCCCCGATCTAGGATCATGAGCAGGGGCCTCCAAGCCTTTTCCATGAATGGTAAATTCTTCTGAACCATTTCCCAGTTTTTGGGCAGCTTGTTTGACACCATCAGCAAGAAGGGATCCAATTCCATCTCTCAAGGCAATCTTTTTAACCAAAATCGGTAAAATTTCTGCATTACCCCAGGTTAAATCTAAACCATCAACATCATTTTGATTAAGTATACCTTTTTCATAACATTCCATAGCAAAAGCTATTGACGCCCCAGCTGAAATGGTATCAATCCCATATTCATTGCACCAATAAGTGCTATTAACCGCTGCATCTACATTTTTATTTAGGACAAAGGCAGTAAATGCTGCTATTGATTCATACTCTGCCCCTCCATGTACAGGGGTTTTATATGGTCCATTTTTAACCTGCACAATTCTCCCGCATGCTACAGGGCAACCCCGATAACACATATTATTTTTAATTAGATTATTATGGGAAAAATAATTATATAACTCCTCTCCTTTCCCCCATGAATTAGACTGCCAGTTCTTGGTAGGAAAATCCCCTTCAACATCAATCCCCGGCATATCCCCTACGGTTCCGCGTTCTTTAAAAGCGGGGGTATTAGGATCTTCTTTTACCACCTTCATTGCTACCCGAACTGCTTTCTTAAATTCTTCAGGTTTGGCAGGAGTTATCTTATTTGCACCTTTAACCGCTATCGCCAGTAGATTTTTAGAGCCCATTACTGCACCGGCACCACATCGACCGGCAGCACGGCCTCCAAACATTACAGTAGCATACTTTACCAAATTTTCTCCGCCTGGGCCAATACACATAACTTTAAAATCTGAATCACTCAGGCCGTTCTTTATTTTCTCTATTTTTTTAGTTACTGTTTTGCCTTTCAGATGATCAGCGGGTTTAATGGTCGCCTTCCCATCATTGATAACCAGGTACACCGGTTGATCCGCTTTTCCTTCAATAATTATAAAATCATAACCAGCCTTCCTCATTTCTGGTCCAAAATCTCCGCCACACCTGGATTCTCCCCAACCATTAGTTAGAGGTGACTTAAAACATAATTCAATACTTCCTCCGCCAGGTACAGTGTTCATTGTTAAAGGACTGGTAGCAAAAATTAGCTTGTTTTTAGGACTTAGAGGGTCAATTCCTTCTTTAAGTTCATCATACAGAAGTTTAGCCCCATATCCCACTCCACCTATATAGTTTCTTAAATCATCAAAATTTAAATTTTCTTCTTTAGCCTTCTTTTCATCAAGAGAAACTCTTAATAGCTTTCCTGCATAACCATTAACCATCAATATACCCCTTTTCACATTTTTATATTTCTCATTGTAATCGATTAGCTATCTTATCAGGATATAAAAAAATATTTTATAAACTTTTTGTAAAAATTCTTTTGTTCTAACATTTTTAGGATTGTTTAGTACTTCTTGGGTCGGACCGATCTCTACCGCTTCCCCATCATTCATAAATAAGCAATATTCAGGTGGTACATTTTACTTAATCACAATTATTTCTTTTGTAAAATGATTTATCACTTCAGGCCCATCTGCTCCAATTACAACAATATCCTCAATTCTCATGCCGAACTTATTCTGCATATAAATACCTGGTTCTACGCTAAAGGCCATTCCTTTTTCTAGGATTTGTTTATTTCCGGTCCTTATATAGGGTGCTTCATGAACGCTAATACCGATACCGTGACCTGTTCTGTTAAGAAAATATTGGCCATAGCCTTCGTTTTGAATGATATCTCTTGATGCTTTATCTACATCTTCTGCTATTACACCTTGTTTTGCCATTTTTTCTCCTGCTTCATTTGCTTTTAGAATAATATCATAAACCTTTTTTTCTTCATCAGTTATTCCTCCTACAAATACTGTTCTTGAAATATCAGAGCAATAGCCTTTATATTTACATCCCATATCTAAAATAATAATATCTTTTTCTTCAATAGTTCTTAAATCTTTATTGTAATGAGGCTTTGAAGTATTGGGACCCGAAGCAACAATAGATTCAAAGGCTAATCCTTCAACTTCTTTTTGCATAAATAATTCTTTTATTTTTTTCTTAATGTCTCCCTCTGTTATACCAGGGGATATATAATCAATAGTTTCACCCATAACTTCATCAGCTATTTTTGCAGCATCTTTTAATTTTTTTATTTCACCTTCATCTTTAATAACTCTAAGATTTTCTAGAATGTCGTGTCCGTTAATAAATTTGGCATTTAGTATTTCTTTGATATCAAGTAAATCTATCCCTCTAATAGCATTATTAATAGCAATAGTCTTGCCATTCAAATGATATTTCTGGTTTGCAACTCTTATAGCATCTAAAAAAATATCGCTATCCTTCCACATAAAAATCTCCGTACGACTATCTAAGTTTTTTTCCGCCTCTTCTAAATATATTTGAGGAGAAATGTGAAAGCATTCACCATTTGATAAAATAAAGAATGCTTGAAACCTTTCACAGACGCATGGATTAAAACCAGTTAAAAATTCCAAATCAACTGATGGGCCAATCATCATGGCATCAATATTATTTTTAATCATTAACTCGTAAAGTTTATTACCATATTTTTTATTTAGCATTTTTATTCTCCTTTAATTTGTTTTATCAATCCATTCATTTGCATTATTTATTATTGCGGGTATATTTACCGTAGCACTTTCATTGGTTTTTAGTCTAAATCTTTTTTCATGCTTTTCCCCGGTTAAAACATTACTTTTAATCTCTTCTACCACAATCTTATGGCTCACCCCTGTAACTATTGCCGCATTTCTCTCGCCTTTTTTTATCACACCAATTTCTTGATTATCAACCCACACTACATAAGTAGTACTTGCACTGTAAGTAATATCACCAATAGAAATATCTCTATTATCAATAACCACTTTATGTTCCTTGCCAATTACATAAAGAAAAATTCCGATCAATATCAATGCAGTAACGAGAGCTGTTCTAATTATAATTTGCTTTCTCAAAATTTATTTCCTCCTGTTGTATTGCTACTTTGCAAGAATGCTTTTTCTATAATTCATAATCTTTTTACGTTCGTTTTCTTTTTCAACCCGTTTTCTCCAAGCATACAATGCCAAAGAGAAGGCAATTACCCCATAAGAGACAAAAACTCTAAAATATTCTCCAAGTTGTGCCTGGCCCATAAGCGCCTTTCCAGCCCGAGGTGCCACCACAAACATCGTATGGAAGAGAATAACTCCTATAAATACATTAGGAATATTAGCTTTAGCCACTGACGCCCCACCCACTAACAGAGCAGCAATAGCAAATACTCCAACCTGTTCATGACTTTGATAAGTATTCATAGTTCCAATATTTTGCAGAAATAAAATCTGTCCATAACAGGCCAATACAGTTGAAATAACAATCGATAAAACACGTGTGTTTTCAACATTAATCCCTGACACTCTGGCAACTTCATTATCCTGCCCCACTGTACGCATATCCTGCCCTAATTTTGTCTTCCTGAACCAGGTAATAAATACACATAATGTAGCAATAACTAAAAAAGTGGCAACAGGTATTAGTATATCGCCTATCTTTAAAGGAATTAATTTATCCAGAACTTGTCTAATCCCGAGTAAGTTTATTGTATTTCTGATACCATATCCTCTCGGCAATAGAATACTGGAATTTGAAATAGGAATAATGTTGCCCATTCCAAAAAGCACAAAAAGCTGATAAATACCATTCATAAAAAATGCAAGCATAAATCCAGTCACCATTTCTCTTCCCTTGGCACGATTAAGTACTATTCCTGCAAAATAACCTAATAAAACTGCTATCGGTGTTGAAATCAATATGGCTAATAACATACCTGATATTCCAACAATTTGCCAATCTGTAATAAAAATTAAGCCTATCTCCCCGGCCATTGCTCCAAGAACTATACTAAAATTCATGCCCATACCAGCCATGACCGGAATAAGAAGTGCAAGGATAAGAAATGAATTTCTGGAAAGTCTTATCATAAGCTCCCTGATAAAATATAGCCCGGAAAGCCCTGATAAAGGAATAGCAAAAGCAATCAAAATGATAAATATAATAGGTACAGCATAATTTATTAAGAAAAGAACACTCGGATTCATGGTTTTTGTTAGGCTTTTTTTTCTCATGTTCTTACCCTCGTTATTCTTGTTAATGCATAAACAATCATACCGTTAGAAAGAATTATTCTAATAGTTTCTGACATATCAGACTTGATAATATTACTAACTACTGATGGAGTCATAGTTAAAATACTCTGAAAGAGAAATACCCCAATGATAACATTTTTAATAGACGCCTTTCCTACAGTGGCGCCTCCAAGAAGTAAGGCCGCAACTGCTGGAAAGGCCATAAAGAGTGGTGCCGTATATAACTGAATAAAACCAAAGCTCTCTTGATAGACAATTATTCCAATGGCGGCAATAACAGTAGATAATATTACCGAAATACTTCGCATTTTATCCACATTGATGCCACAGGAGTTTGCATAATCAGTATTAGAACCGACAACGATCATGGCAGTCCCTATTTTTGTTTTAAAAAATGCCCAAACCAAAAAAGTTAAAAAGGCAAAAAATAAAATAGTACCCGATGGAAAAAATATATAATTACCAATTTTTATTTTGAGAAAATCAGTTAAAACATGAAACCAATAACCTTTAGTATTTATGGTTGTTCTTAGTCCTGACCCTCCATATGCCCAGATCATATTCGGACTCTTAAAAGGAAGCATTAACCACATAATACTCATAAAGGAAACCGAAGAAAAACCCACATAAGTTGCTACAACCATCTCATCTCCCTTAACCTTGTTAAGAAGAAGGCCATATAAAAAACCAAAAATGACAGCAAAAAAAATTGCAATCCCGATAGCGGTAAAAAATCCTGTAAAACCTATCATCTCCATCTCTATACTAATAACTGCACCGAGGATCCCGGCGATAATACCTAATTGTAGGCCAAAATTTAAACCACAACCTGTTTTTACCATGGGTATCAATGATAAAACCAATATTCCATTCATGCCAAACCTAACAATAATATCATTAATGGAAGTATCAAAACGAATCCCAACGAATGGAGTTAAAATAAAAAGTAAAACCAAAAAAAGGAAAATTATAATTCGTGGTAAACCAAAATTTTCAATGATGTTTTGAATTTTTTTCTTCATTTACCTATAGTCTCCCTTTTTTTAGATTTTATCCCTAACATAAGTAACCCAAATTCTACAAGTTCTGCAGTAGGAGGTAATATTCCGCTAATCCTTCCTTCATCGACAATGGCTATTCGTTCACAGATTGCTCTAAGTTCTACAAGCTCTGAAGATGCCATAATAATCGTAATACCATATTTTCTATTATATTCACATAATGTATCCAAAACCAGACTCTTTGCTCCAACATCAATACCTCGTGTAGGTTCTGAAACAAATATTAGTTCTGGTTGCAAGACAAATACCTTAGCCATACATAACTTTTGCTGGTTTCCCCCGGAAAGCTCACGTACAAGCTGCTTTTCACTTTCACATTTAATCTGTAAGGCATCAATGTATTCTCTGGTAATTTTAAACATAGCTTTATCATCACTCCATTTGATAAGTCCACCTAATAAAGATTTAAGAAACATATCCTTAATTTGCATTGCTGTAAAAGTGATATTCTTAAAAATGGGCTGGTCAAGAATTAACCCAAGTCCACGACGATCTTCAGAAACAAAAGCTATTCCCTGTTCTAATACATATTTAGAATTATTAAGAAAAATAGGTTTACCCTTAAACTTTACTTCTCCCTCTGCAGGATGAAGCCCCATGATACCATTAGCAATACCCAATTTCCCCTGACCGGTAAGTCCTCCGATACCAAATATTTCTCCTTTGTTTACTTTAAATGAGGCTCCGTTAACTTGTTCCCCAGGCATGTCTACCCATAAATTATTCACTTCCAAAATAGTTTCACTAATTTTTCTTATTTCCTTTGATTTCCAGATGCTTTTTGTAAGTTCATGACCAATCATATATTCTGCTACTTCTCTCGGGTTAGTATCTGAGGGGATTAACTCCTTTTGAACAGAACCATCCTTAAGAACTATTATTCTGTCACAACTATCAAGAATTTCCTGCAGTCTATGGGAAATAAATATTACAGAAACACCTTTAGCGGCAAGTTTTTTTATTGCTTTCATTGCTATGTCGGCTTCAGATTCTGTCAGTACAGCTGTTGGCTCATCAAGCACTAACAATTTCAGTAATTTTCTGTCAATTTCTCGTGCAATCTCTATAAACTGTTTATGACCTACCGGCATTTCCTTAACTATTATTTCAGGATTGAGCTCAATTCCCAATATTTTTATGGCTTCAATTGCTCTTTTTTTCATTTCTTCTCTGTTTAATACATTGAGTTTATCTCCAAAAATTTCAGAAAAAAAACTATATCTTGTTGGTTCTTTATTTAGCAGAATATTCTCTATTGCTGTAAAACCGGGGATGAAGATAAATTCCTGATGAACCATGCCAATTCCCGCATTAATTGCATCAAATGGTGAAGCAAAATTTACTTCCTTGCCGTCAAAAATTATCTTCCCTTCAAAACCACCGGTTTCATGGATAATTGGGTTCCCAAAGAGAATATTCATCAAAGTAGATTTTCCGGCCCCATTCTCCCCTACTAAACCAATAATCTCACCAGACTTTACTGAAATATTAATATTTTTTAATACTTTAGTGCCATAAAAATCTTTACTAACATGTTCCATTCTTAATAAATATTTTTCCTTTGATTCCATTCGGCCACCTTTTCTCTTATTAGAAAATTAAAGAAGGTGGGAAGAGGAAAAAACTCCTCTTCCCACTTATAACAGTATTAATAGATTATTGTCTAAAACTATTTTTTTCCAATATTCTTATCATAATATTTTTCAGGTATTACCTCAGATGTCTGATTTAAGTAGCCTCTCCCGAAAATATAGGTATCTTGATAGACAAGCATGAAATTTTTTCTTACCACATCATCAGCGTCAATATAATAACTAGCATTCCAACCCGCACCGGGTGAATATACGCCAAGTGCATCTATAATATCAGTTTTATCTAATAATTCAGATTTACCCTCAATAATTCTTTTGGCATGTTCTCCAAGCCCAGCAGCAATGCAGTAAGGATAAGAAAAAGCCCAGCATCCCATACGTCCGGCAGCCCCAGCTTCAATAACCTTCTCTTCAACTTTTTTAACGATATTTGGCCAATTGCCCTTATCTGCTTCTTCGAATTTAACCCCTAAAGCACCCGGATAACCCATTGTCGGAGAGGCATAATCGCCTTCGACATATAGACCACCGAATGTTGCTACTTGCCTTATAAGAGGTTCTTCAAGCGCATCATTTGTAGTGAAAAAAGCGGCTTTTTGGCCATACTCTTCTATCCAGGCAGGAACTTTTTCAAGAAGATACTGCTGAGCACCGGCAACCCCAACATCGCTTCTTGGATCTGGAGCACCTAAATTGACAAATTCTATGCCAAAGTCTTTACATGTCTCCATCATAATATCTCTTCTTCTGGAAAGAAGCTCATAGCTCATATGTCTCGGAAAGGAAATATGCACAAAAGTATCTGCACCTAATTTTTTAGCACCTAAGATAAGTAGATAACCACGTGATATATTATCGTTTTGCATAACGAGATCAGCAACTCCAGCAATCATTGCCGGGTCTTCCTGCGGAGATCCCGCAAATAGAAGGATATCCGGTCTAAGCTCACGAACCCTTCTAAAACCTTCAGTTGTTCCTGATATTGACGTTTGGACAACGATAGCCTTCATTAAAGGGTCATCTGCCCAAGCAGTAATTTGACTAATTGTTGTTTCTATTTCCGCATCAGGATTATCAGGACTTGTTACATGACTAATCATACCGCCATCTGAAACCCGCCCATATTCCTCGATTAATCGCTCTGCACCTCTAAGTTCATCTTCCTGCTGTGAAACTGTACCTGTCATTATTCCGATATGAAATGGAGCATCTGCCAAAGTAATACTAGCAAACAAAACTATAAACAATAAAGATAGTAATAATTTTTTCATTTTAATTAATCTCCTTTGAAATTTTTTAAAATATATTATTTATAAAAATCTTACATAAAAAATAAATTATTTCTTATAATCACCTCCCTATTATTCAGTAGCAGTGCTTTCACAAACTAGCTCCAATTTTCCCTTTATCGTTTGTAGTTCTTGGTTTGCCTTACCTATGTTGATTATGTCTGATTTCTTTGCCGGTATTCTCTTTTGTCCTCCAATTCTTCTATGTTAATAAGTAGATTTATTTCTAATGCCTCACATATCAAAGCTAGTGTTTAGAAGTACTATCTTTCTATTTAATTATGTAAAAGAAAAGAATCAATATGTTCATCGTTAGTGAGATTAATGTTATTCTAAAGATACTCTAATATTCCTAATATGTTTACTCATCCATTCTTTCGCTTGCTCGGCATTTCGTTGTTTAATCGCCTGAACCAAATTTCTGGTAGTTTCAATAGTATTTACCCTGGTACCTTTGGATATTTCAATAATTTTCCGAGTTTCTTTATATAACATCTCTCCTATAATCTTCATTAATCCATTCATGAAGGGATTATGGGTTGCTTTAGCTATGGTTAAATGAAATTCCAAATCTTTAACGACAAAACTATTTAAATCCTTAGAATTGGCAATTTCATTAAAAATCTTTTCAATTACATCGATTTCTTTCTGGCTTGCATTTAAGGCCGCTAATCGTGCAAACTCACCTTCTAACATAATTCTTGCTTCCATGAGATAATCTAGAGAATAATTGGAGAATTCCGAAAAAAAATTAACGATTTCATCATATTTGGTAGCTATCTCTAAAATATAGGTTCCTTTCCCCTGAATTACTTCAAGGTAACCTGAAAAGGCAAGGGCTTGAATCGCTTCTCTAACAGATGCCCTACTTACTCTTAATAGATCGGCTAATTTCCTTTCTGAGGGTAATTTTTCTCCGGGTTTTAAAATTCCCTTTTTTATTTGGTCTTTTATCTGTTGGACAATTACTTCTAAAGTAGATTCCCTCTTTATTGTTTTGAAACTCATTTTTATACCACCTATAGGATATTGATTTTGTTATTTGGTATGTTATCTTGTGGTATGACCTCTTACCTGAATAAAACTTTATCATATTTTTTTCAATTTGTACAGAATTATTTAACAATTTTTTTTATATTTTTTAAAACTCTCTGATTTTAGTAAGATTGGTATTCTGTATAGCTGATTATTCCATCTTGTAAGGTCTTACTTAAGTTATTAAAATAATCGCCGTAAACTGCTACTCGCAGAATAAGATTCTTGTATTTTTCGGACTCTTTCTGAGTAGCCCTTAGAGTATCAGCACTTGTCTCCTGTCACCGTCCCCTGACAAAGTTGAATGATTTTTTGGGCAATTTTTTCGGGATTAAAACCAAAATAATCGGCTAATTGCTGATCGGGTGCACTCTTACCAAAAGAATTCAT
>JAFGSC010000112.1 GCA_016934875.1 Candidatus Atribacteria bacterium | reverse complement strand
CCATCAATATTTTCAGCTGTAAACCAGTGAAGACCCGTATATCCTTCTCTGGCAGTACAAAACCACATTTTATCTTCCAGTACAAATACACATCCATCAAGAGAAAGCTTGCCTTTATCTTGAAGAATAGTTCTTTCTACATTGCTCCATTCTCCATTTATTTTCTTTGAGACATATATCCCTGTCACCCCATCGATTAGTTGGAGTTCAACCGGAACTCTTACATCTGGCGTGAAAAAGAAATACATAGTATCTTCCTCGCAGCATGGGACAAAGGGTGAATCTTCAGCACCAGCAGTATTTATTGAACCCGGTATTGGAATTGGTTCCTCATATTCATCTGAATGTAGAATTGGTGGATAAAGATCAGTTTCAGGTGTCATTTTTATAGCATCATCGGGAATTTTATCTTCCCTATCGACAATTACATCATCATTAACACAGCCACTTAAAAACATTGAAATAAATATTACGATTCCTACTCGTAAATTTTTTTTTATAATTTTTTCCTCAGTTGTTAAACAGTTTTTAATATTAATAATATATCATTAATGATTTTCTTATTATTATTAAAATTTTGAATATAATCTATTTTCGTAATTGATGGTAGTAGAACTCTTTTTTTCATCTAAGATAGATTAAAGTGCTTATTACCAACTTCATAAGCACTTTACCCCGAGGTGAAAATAAGAGATGCAAGGAAAATATTATGGTGGATTTGATATCCATAAGGAATCTATTACAGGATGTATTCTGGATGAGCAGGGTAATGTCATCCGAGAGCATAAATTTCCTGTAAAACATAAGGCTGTTGAAAGATTCACAGAAGGAATTCCCAATTCTAATATTACATTTGCTATTGAAGCATGTGGTATGTGGCAAGCTGTCTATCGGATATTATCCGATCTAGGATATACAACAAAACTTGCAAATCCTAAAAAAACACATGATATCGCATGTAATAAAAAAACAGATAAGGTTGATGCTAGAACACTTGCAGATCTATTGAGGACACGGTATCTACCAGAAGTATGGATACCAACTGATGATATTCTACAATTAAGAGAGATAACGAGATATAAATCAAATTTAACACGAATGAGAGTGCAAATACAATTGAAGATCAAAAGTACATTACTTCGTATGGGGATTCCTTATGAAAAGAATATTTGGACAAAAGCTGCTCTTAAAGAAATTGAAAAAACGGATCTTCAATTGAAGAGCTTGATACATGTGTATAATGTCCTAATTGACGAAGAAAAGAATTTAAAAAAACGGATCGAGATAATTGCTAGGAGTAAAAATGAAACTACTTTATTGCTCAGCCTCCATGGGGTTGGACCACTATCTGCTCTTATCATATTTAATGAGATAGGGGATATACATAGGTTTGATTCTCCAAAAAAATTGATATGTTATGCAGGACTATGCCCAGGAATCTATCAAACAGGAGATACACAGCGAACAGTGAAAAACAATATGGTGAATAAATGGTTGAAATGGATCATGTATGAATGCTCTTGGAAAGCCACAAATTGCGATCCTCGATTCCAACGTTATTTCTCTATGATGGAAAAGAAAACATCATACCAGACTGCTCGAAGAGCAACAGCTAGGAAGATGTTGACCATCATATGGCATATGCTTATGAAAAATGAGCCATATCGATATAGTATCTCATTATAAATTACTGAATATAAGGGTCCTTTGGACATAAAAGGGCAAGGGCACCCCCTCAGCTAAACTAGGCTTTGAGCCTCTGTATTTGATTGGGGGTCCTTTTAACCACTTGCCAAATTGTGCCAACCATAGTTTAGTATGAGCACCTAGGAATGTTTGTGGATCTAGCCCTTGCCGATTTCGATACTTATATATGCGAGGTGGATAATTAATGTAATGACCTAGAAAAAAAGAGTTCTAAGGAATGTTTAGCTGCTGGAGTAACAAAGTTCACGTCTGAGTATTTTTTCTAGTTCCTCAGACATGTTTTTACCTTGCAATTTCCATGTTGCAAGCAATGAAGCAATGCATTGATAATTGTCACAGCCTTTCTCAGAACGAAACGTGCCAATGATCTTGCGCATGATTACATGCTCACGGATTGCCTGCTCCGCTAGATTATTTGTCGGTTGCATCCCTGGATAAAGTAGACATGTATGCCAACTGCCAAGGCCATGCTTTATGTACTTTGCTTTAACTCGAGTATCATCATAATCGTAATACTTGCTGACGATTTTTTGTAGTTCTTGATCCCATTTTTTCTTCTGTCTTAATCGTTCCTCCCTGGGTGGATCTTTACCTATAAAATCTTTCAACTTATCGAAACGACGGTGCATCTCCTCTGATAATAACAGCTCATGTTCTAACGGGTCATTGAAATCATCAACTTCCCTGAGAAGATGCGCCCAGCATCGCTGAACCAAAGGCATTGATCGATAGCTATGATAACCATCATTGATCATAGCTCCTTGGAATTCTTCTCCAAAGATTTCTTCTAAAACATTTTTTCCACGAGATGGTCTAATTACTGCAGCAACTTCATTTTGATCTGTTCGGAATATCCACAGCCAACGGTTTTTTCCCATAACTGGCATTCCGGTCTCATCGGTGTGACACCATCGAGCATATCTTATTTTTTTGAGTAATCGTTTATATTCAGGCATGAGTGCTTTTCCAACTCGCAAGAGGGTATCATAGATTCCTTTTGGGCTTATTTGAAAACTATATTGGTCTTGGAGGGATTCTTGTATTCGTCTTATAACTCCTCGTTGATGGAACTTCATCATTGTAATATGTGTCAGAAGGCGGATACCTAAATCACCCACTCGTGGACAATCTGAGTGTGATGCGGTAACTGTATTTCCACATCCAGGACAGATGTATGTATGAAGATTGTATCTTGTAACTTTGATCTTCTGTGGCGGTGGAAGATCTTCTATTGTCCTTGATTCTACTTTGATAGGATTTCCAAGGTAGGAACCACAACGTGGACATTGGTCTATTGTTACGGGAATAATCTCATCAGGTTCTGGTGTGATCCGTGTGGCACCATGATGACCTGGTGGAGCACCACGTATACCTGTTGGGTTGGTTCTGTTTGTATGGTTTTTGAATCGTTGCATTGATGATGGTGTATGAGGGTTCTCATATGCCTTGAGTTTATTTTCAAGATATGTGATTCTTTTCTTTAGTTCTATATTTTCTTTCTCAAGTTGTTTGATTCGATGTTCGAATTGTTGTATAAGTTGGACCACTTCTGGTGGCCACTGTTGTATCCCATCCATACAGACATGTTATGGATGAGGTACTGCATGGATTTTTCGGTTTATTTTAAAGAACTAAAAAACAGCTAAACAATTACCTATTTTCTTTATATTACGTTATTTCGTCATATTAAAACATTTTAATAGAAAACTATATTAACAATTGTTAATTTATATATATGTATGAAGAAATTAAAATTGTCTGAATTGGGTAAATTTTCAGTAATAATACCTGTTTTGCTTATAACCTTAGTTAGCTTTACAGGTTGTGTACAACAAAATTTTGAATTGGATGAAGTTGAAATAGATGAATATAATGGTGAAAAATTATCATCAATATTTGAATTCAGAGAAAATTCTATAAAAGGACCTCAATACATTGATCAAAAAAATTATACTCTTAGAGTATCAGGATTTGTAAAAAATCCGAAAAGCTATAACTATCAAGATATAATAAATAATTTTCAAAGTTATAAAAAAATAATTACTTTAAATTGCGTGGAAGGTTGGAGTGTGAAGATTTTATGGCAGGGATTATTGGTAAAAGATCTGATCGAAGAATCAGATCCATATGAAGTTGGAAATACCATAATATTCCATGCGCATGATGGTTATAAGACATCCCTTCCGATAAATTACATTTACAACAATAGCATACTACTTGCATATAAAATGAACAATGCAACAATTCCCCCTGGAAGAGGATGGCCTTTTCAACTTGTAGCAGAAAGTAAATGGGGATATAAATGGATCAAATGGGTAACAGAAATTGAAATATCAGATAATATTAATTATAAGGGATTTTGGGAAAGTAGAGGTTATTCAAATTCAGCTGATTTAAATAGAAGTTTTTTTGATATTTAATATGATAAAATGAAAACATTTAAAATTGTTAAATTATCAGTAACTACGTTATTACTAATTTTTATTGCAATTTATATAGTAACAGGATATGGAATAACAGAATATAGGCTTGTAGAATCAATTACGTTTTCTATACTAACAAAGCCTGTTTCTCACAAAATACATT
>JAFGSC010000111.1 GCA_016934875.1 Candidatus Atribacteria bacterium | reverse complement strand
GCATACCGATTCCTTCGCCAGTGCTTTGAGGGTTGCCTTACGTGAAGACCCCGATGTCATTCTGGTTGGTGAGATGAGAGACCTGGAAACCATTTCGATGGCTTTGAGAGCTGCCGAAACAGGCCATTTGGTTTTTTCAACCCTGCATACCAATAGTGCTGCCGATACCATCGAAAGAATGATTAATGCCTTTCCAGCCCATCAACAAGCCCAAGCACGCTTGCAAGTTGCCGGAACAATCGAAGCAGTCATTGCCCAGACCTTGATTCCAACCGCAGACGGGCAAAGTAGGGTTGTGGCAATGGAACTGATGTTAGCGACTCCTGCAATCCGCAATTTGATTCGAGATGAAAAAATACATCAAATACCCTCAACCATACAAATTAGCGGTAAAATAGGGATGCAAAGCATGGATCAGTCGTTAAAGGATCTGATGATGAAAGGTAAAATTACAAGAGAAGCCGCAATTAGAAAAGCGATTAATAAAAAAGCCTTTCTTGAATATGCAGGATTGAATGGATAGTGTAAAATTTTAGTAGATTAAATGAATAGTTTTGACATTTTAAATAAAAACTTATAAAATATCACCAAAAATAGATATTCTAAAAAATTTTCGATTCCTTAGAAGAAAATCAAAAAGTGATAGAATGAATGGGAAAAGTAAATGAACCCAAAGGTGAATTGAAAAACAGCCCAGGTGTTTTTATCCATCATCGATTTGATTTGTCGGGATAGATGATCGGTAAAAATAAAATTCAATCGTTGAATTGCGTTAGAAGAATTGAGTGGAATGGTATTTGCTTAGCCATTAAACAGGGTGGCACCGCGAAAGATATTTTCGTCCCTGATAATATTGATGACATATTATCAGGTTTTTTTGTTTTTTATAACCTAGAATGTTTATTATGATCATAATTAAATATGATGGTTTGTAGTCTAAAAGTTCATCAAAGTTTCTGTAATGGATCATTTAAATAATGATGGATAAGGAGAAAATCGTGTTGCAAAAAGCGCCAAAAGGAACCAATGACATACTACCCCTACAAATTGATGACTGGTATTATGTCGAGAAAGTTATCAAGAAAGTATTACAGACTTACGGTTATCGGGAAATCAGAACCCCGGCTTTTGAAAATACGGAATTATTTGTGAGAGGCATAGGAGAAACAACCGATATCGTGAACAAGGAAATGTTTACTTTTCAGGACAAGAAAGGTCGTAGCCTGGCTTTGAGGCCCGAGGGAACCGCACCGGTTGTTAGAGCATATTTAGAACATAACCTAAGCAGGGAGAATATGTTAGTCAAATTATTTTACTTAGGAAGTATGTTCAGATGCGAGAAACCGCAATCAGGACGATATCGGCAATTTAACCAATTCGGTTTAGAAGCCATCGGATCATCAGATCCCTTGATGGATGCGGAAATTATCGATGCTTCTTTACATGTTTATCGGGAGCTGGGCTTAAAAAATTTAAGCCTGGTCATTAATAGTGTTGGGTGTCGCAAATGTCGCCCCGGATATTTGCAGGCACTGAAGGATTATTTTAAAGAGAGAAGAGATAGGTTATGCTCAGACTGCCGCGAACGTTATGAAAAAAATCCGTTGAGAATCCTGGACTGCAAAAATCCACAATGCCAGATGGAGATTAAAAATTGCCCTTCCATTTTTGACTATTTGTGTGAAGATTGCAAAGAGCACTTTAATAAGTTGAAAGAATATTTGGACAGTATCGGGATTATTTATCAGGTGAATCCCTTGCTTGTCAGGGGATTGGATTATTATACCAAGACCGCATTTGAAATTTCTTCCGGCGAACTAGGTGCCCAAAACGCTGTCGGGGGAGGCGGAAGATACGATTACCTGGTGGAAGAATTGGGAGGCAATCATACTCCGGCAGTAGGCTTTGCAGCTGGAATAGAAAGAATGATTGCGACAATGCAGAAACAAGGAGTCGGGGTGCCTAAATGGGATGGTATTCAGGTATTTGTTGCCGTAACTTCTTCTGATGACATTATGCCTGCATTCAAGATTATCAGCGATCTTCGAAAGTACGACATTACTGCAGAAATGGATTTCCTAAACAAGAGCTTGAAAGCACAAATGCGATCTGCAAATAAAATGAACGTCTCCTATGTGGTTATTGTAGGGCAGGAAGAGTTAAAAGAAGGAAAAGTAATGATAAAAAATATGAAAAATGGAGAGCAGGAGAAGGTTTCCTTAACCAAGATCTATTCCTATTTCAAGTAGTTTTGACCTATTTTAAGCATTGGAATTTAGTTTAATAAGTGAACAATGCAGAATGATATTTTTAAAAGGGGGAATTGAATTCATGGCTGATATCCGTATTTCAGAAGTTGGAAAGTATGAGAATCAAGTTGTATCAATTAAAGGTTGGCTATACAATCAGCGATCCAGTGGAAAAGTAAAATTCATCATTATTCGAGACGGAACGGGTTTTTTACAGGGGACCCTGATTCAAAGCGAGATGGAAGAAAAATATTTTAACTTAATTGATGATTTGAATTATGAATCATCAATTATTGTTGAAGGTCTCATCAAGAGTGAGAAAAGGGCGCCTAGCGGATACGAGATGTTAGTTAAGACGCTACAGGTCGTCCAGAATGCAGAGAAAGACTATCCGATATCCCTGAAAAAGCACGGTGTGGGATTTCTAATGAACTATAGGCATCTTTGGATGAGAACACAAAGGCAGAATGCTATTTTGAGAATAAGAACCGAAATTGTCAAGATCATTCATTCCTTTTTAAATGAAAAAGGTTTTTATCTGATCGAATCACCGATCTTGACGCCTTCTGCCTGCGAGGGAACCACAACACTCTTTGAAACGGACTACTTTGGCGATAAAGCTTATCTAACCCAGAGTGGTCAGCTTTACAACGAAGCATCTGCAATGGCCTTTGGAAAAGTGTATTGCTTTGGACCTACTTTCAGGGCAGAAAAATCCAAAACAAGAAGGCACTTAATGGAATTCTGGATGGTTGAGCCGGAGGCTGCTTACTTTGATTTTCAGGATAACAATCAACTGCAGGAAGAAATGATTGTTGCTATCGTTCGCCATGT
>JAFGSC010000110.1 GCA_016934875.1 Candidatus Atribacteria bacterium | reverse complement strand
TGGTGTCTCTTATTTGTAATAATAAGACTATCTTCCGGAATAGGAATATCTGATAAAACCAAGTCAACCATTCTTTTTTCTAATCGATCAATACCTATTCTGTTCTTGACAGAAACCTTGATTGAATCTTCGATCCCTAACATGCTATACAGCTTGGGTACTTCCATTTTTAGTGGAAGGTCAATTTTGTTTTCAACAACGACCATCTTGATATTACGATCAACGAATGATTTTATTTTCATGATCAATTCCATATCTTGATCATCCAGGGGTTGACTTGCATCAAACATCACGATGAAAATCTGAGAATATTCCATTAGCTGACTTACTTTCTGGAAACTGATTTCTTCAATAATATTTTCGGGACTTTTTAATCCAGCAGTATCAACAATGGTAAACCTAAGGCCCTCAATATCTAATGATTCTTCGATAATATCCCTAGTTGTACCGGGCAATGACGTAACAATGGACCTGTTTCGTCTTAGTAGGGCATTAAAGAGGCTTGATTTCCCGACATTAGCTTTGCCTACGATCATCACATAAATACCTTCTTTTATAATTTGGCCATATTGAACGGTATTCAACAACGCCTCGACTTCTGTTAAGCAACCTTTTACTTCTTTTTCTATTTTTCTTCTTTCAATCGTTTCAATTCCTTGCTCCGGGAAATCCATCGGTGCTTCAATCTTTGAATTAAGAGTTATGGCTCGACTCTTTAAACTGTTTATTTTTTCTTTAAGTCCACCGGATAGCTGATAAAGTGATGATATTAAACTTTTCTCATTATTCGACGCTATAATGTCAATGACGGCTTCGGCTTGACTTAAATCAATTCTGCCATTTAAAAATGCTAATTTGGTAAACTCTCCTGGTTCAGCCATTCTGGCTCCAAGTTGCAAGACTAATTCTAGGATCTTTTTAACAACAAATAAACCCCCGTGACAATTGATCTCTACCGTGTCTTCCATGGTATAACTTCTTGGCTTAAGCATCACGCTTAACAGAACTTCGTCAATGATCTCTTCTTTTTTGGGTTGAACAATTATGCCATAATAAAGGCGATGGGAATGAAATTCATTTGGCTTTTTTCTTTGTTTTCCTTTGTAACGAAATATCTCGCTAGCGATATTGAGAGAACGGGGTCCACTAATCCGTACAATACCAATACCACCTATTCCCATAGGTGTAGATATAGCGGCTATTGTGTCTATTTCTAAACGATGATCATTCATGCCATCATGCAATGGCTTGCTAACCACTTAATTTTTACCATCCGAATAATGGAAGATTTTTCTTTTAAAAATTTAAATATACTATAGTAATCAAAAACGACAATTAAAAACTAAACTAAAAAGCATAGCATAATTGAATTCAACGAATATCCATTTAATCATGCTATGCCAACTATAAATACTCTATACATATAGAACATGTTAAACAAAATTGTGGTCTTATCATTGTTTAAAATGACGACTTATGATTCACCTTCCTTTTCATGTCCTGTTTGAGAAGATGAAGCTGGTGTGATAATAATCCTTCGAAATGGCTCCTTTCCCTCACTTTGAGTGGTGATGTCAGGATCATCCTTCAAAGCCATATGGACAAGCCTCCTCTCAATACTATTCATGAAATATAATGCAATTGAACGACCATTTTGCTTAGCAATTTGGGCTTTTTCCATCGCATATTTCTTCAAGGAAGCCTCCCTTCTTTCACGGTACCCATCAATATCAACAAGATAATTTCTCTTATTCTCATAGTCTTTACCTTTGTTCACCACTAAATTAAGAAGATATTGAATAGCATCAAGAGTATGGCCATGCTTACCGATTATAATTCCTGGATCAGCTTTGCTAATTATAAATATTGCTTGTCTTTGATCAAAAGACATCATCTTGACTTCTGAGCCTTCTATGATTGCATTGACAATTCTTACAAGTACCTGGTATGCACTTTCGTCTAGTTGACTAAGTTTTTCTTCAGGATAATTATCGTTTGACAATAATTCTATCTCTTTCATCTTTGAATTATTATTTTTTACTCATCTTTATTGCTATCTTTTGTCTGTTGAGGAACAGGTCTTTCATACCCGGGTATCCAAGATACTTCCTCTTCTTTTTTTTGACTTTTAATTTCTTTTTTGCTCTCTTTTTTCTCTATCTTCGTGGTTATCTCCGGAATTGCTTCCACATCTTTTTTCGTTTCAACTTTTGGTTCTTTTTTATTGATTAATACCTGTTGTCCAATACCAAGAAGCGTCGAAATAAGCCAATATAAATTTAAGCCCGAAGGTAAACTAAAACTAATAAAACCAATCATCAATGGCATTATCGTCGTCATCATTTTCTGGGTACTTGCAGCAGGATTAGACGAATCGTTACCTTGGCTTGATTTAGGCATAGCAGGTGTAGTTAATTTTTGCTGGAAATACATCGATACTCCTACCAAGATCGGTAGAATTCCTATTGAATAACCGCCGATCTGGCCAAATAATTGATCAGGGGCAGCAAGCCCAGCAATTAACTTTACGCTACCATCAATTACACTCTCAATCTTATCGGGTATCCACAAAAAACCACCCACGATTTCTCCAGCCTTGTTTAAGTATTTAAACTCTCTCAAGACTTGAAAAAATATAATCAAGATGGGCATTTGAATAATAAGCGGCAAACACCCTCCCATGGGGTTTACTTTATGCTCACGGTACAACCTCATTAATTCTTGATTCATTCTTTCTTTGTCATTTTTATATTTTCTTTGGATTTCCTGCATTAGAGGCTGTATTTTTTGCGTTTCCCTCATCGATACCATTTGCTTTTGCATCAAAGGATACATAAGAATCCTGATAATAATTGTTAGCAAAATGATAGCTATGCCATAATTATGGGTAAAACCATATAAAACAACCAAAACCTGTTCAACCATACCAATTAATGAATTCCAAATTTCACCCAAAATAGTACTCTCCTTTTCTGTTTATCTGTTTATCTTTGTACAATAATCATGATTTATTTTATATCATCATTTGTAAATCGTTTTTTTAGATAGATCTAATCGTAACATTTTTAATCTTAATCCTTAGATCATCTTGGATCTTTTTTCAGGTACAGGGTCATATCCCCCGGGATGAAAAGGATGACATTTTAATATTCTCCTTAAGGAAAGATAAGATCCATGAAACCATCCAAATCTAAGAATAGCCTGTATAGCATAATTTGAACAAGTAGGATAAAATCTGCAAGATTGCGGCTTTAAAGGAGAAATATACTTTTGATAAAAAACGATTAAGGCAATAATATACTTGCTCATCCGAATCCTATTCCATCTTTTAATCAATTATGAAATTACGATAAGTTATCAATTAATTCTAAAAGATCGTTTTGAATACATTCAAAAGTTGCATGTAAAATTGCTTTCTTAGCCATTATAATAACATCACAACCGGAAATAAGGCGATTACCTTTCTGCCTCCATATTTCTCTTAAAACCCTTTTAATCCTGTTTCTTTGTACTGCATTACCAATTTCTTTCTTTACCACAAACCCAATTCGATTGACCACTGTTTCGTTAGGCATTACATATACTGACAAATATCTACCCGTCCTCTTGGCTCCGATTCTAAAGATATTTCTAAATTCTGCAGTCTTTTTTAATTTCTGTACTGTCAATTTATATAAACTAACCAGACACAGTTAGTTTTTTCCTTCCCTTTTGTCTCCTTCTTTTTAAAACAAGCCTCCCGCTTCGGGTGCTCATTCTGCTTCGGAATCCATGAACTTTTAGTTTCTTCCGAGAATTAGGTTGATAAGTACGCTTCATTGCGGTCTACTCTCCTTCATCAAAATCTTTCTACTATACACATTTTTTCCATTTAAAATAAAAATATCGCTAAAAATTATATCTTTATTTATATCTCTATGTCAAATAATGCAATAGTAGTCTATCTTATTTTTCTCATCATTGCAAGCAATTCTTTGGAAGAGAATCTTTTTGTTGATGAACCCTTTCTTAATAAGGTGGCGAAAACCAAAAAGCTATGCGTTATATTCATTAAAAAATCTTTTCAATCATCAATTTTATTTACCGATATTTTTTTGTTATGATAATTTTGTCTGACAATATAATCAAATGCTTCAAAAGGTCCTAGCTTTGTCTTTAATCGTTAAATATTGTTTTCTTGCTAACGATAACATATTTTTCCACAATTGTTAATAACTTGTGAATTTATCTTAAAACCTTTAATTTCATGGCAACAAGCTTATATGGCGCTAATGGGCAAAATAGCTAAAAATTACGAAAACACTAATTTTACCTAAAGAAATAACCGCAAACTGTTTTCCACAAGAGTATGTGAATATTGTGAATAACTCTTAAAATATTTAAAAAATTATATTATTTGCCTACCTAATCTTACCTGACTATAGTATGATGTATAAAGAATATTTCTAATTCATTTTTATCATTTAAGCTATAGTTAAAAAAGGACTAGTATGAATAATGATAACCTAAACGAAAAATGGGAATACGTGTTACAAGCAATACAAAAGGAATTAACTCCGCCCATCTTTAGCACTTG
>JAFGSC010000109.1 GCA_016934875.1 Candidatus Atribacteria bacterium | reverse complement strand
ATTCCTCCCATAGGACAGATATACACTGAGTTGCAAGAAGATTTACCCTATGGTCCCTATTTTGGTCCATTTTTCAAAAAAGGAACCCCCGAAGAGGCTGTCACTGTCATAAAAGAAGCAATGGACAAAGTCATTGTCGATCAACGCTGGATTGACTATACCAACAAAATGTACTTAACCAGAATTAATTATAGCGGTGAAGAAGCGGTTGAATATCTGGAAAATTGGACTGCAAAGGCAGCCTGGCTTCTCTATAATTCAGGAGTTGCTCCAAATTCTCCAACAAAGTTTGGTATTAAGGATTTAGAGCTTTTAAAAAAGTTAAACTGACAATATAGTTTTTAAAATATTTTCCCTTTAATGTGTAGTTAAAATAAACAGAATATTTTTATAGAAAGGTTAGATAGCTATTATGGTAGAAGTTGACAAGAAAAAATGTATAGGATGCGGAACATGTGTTTCTGTATGCCCGGTAGGAGCAATAACACTCTCAGATGGTGATTCTCAATATGCAATGATCAACCATGATTTATGTATAGAATGTTTCACCTGTGTAGAAACCTGCCCGGAAGAAGCAATTTATAAAGATAATGGCAAATAAATTAAATAAATAGGATGGCTTATAAATGAATAATAATCAGGGGAATCATAACGTAGTAGTTTATAAAATTATTTCACTGCTGTTTGTTGGATTAATAATAACTATTACCTATATTGATATTAGTGGGAAATATTTTCAACAAAACATTGATATATTCACAGTGAATTCGCCATTAATATTTCCCTTTTTAGTATTTTTAACCTTATTCATAGGTTTTATTTTTGAATTACGGGCTATGATTAAAGAGGTTTTACCTATTCTTTCTCACAATAAAAACGATAGGAAAATAGGGCAAAATAAAAATTTAATACAATCAAAAGAAACATTTCATATCTTTAGTTTTATTGTCATTAGCTTGATCTATGTTTATATACTACCTAGGTTACATTTTAACCTTGCCACGAGTATATATATGTTTTGTATCATGATTATCATTAACGAAAAGGATCAATTTATCTCTAAATTAATCAAGGCATTTATTGCTACAGGGGTGACGATTCCTGTAATCTATTATATATTTTATGAGGTTTTTGAAGTCATTTTACCTTAAAGATTTTAGTTTAAAAGGAAGGAAATGCTATGATAACCCTAACTCTGCTATTATATAATTTAGTGGGTGTTATTGTTGGACTAATTATGGGAGCTTTACCAGGATTAACCGTAACCATGACTGCTGCCCTGGTTGTTTCTTTAACTTTTGGATGGCCAATGGTTGAAGCCCTTGTATTCATTATTGGTGCTTTCTGTGGGGGTGTTTTGGGTGGTGCGTTATCAGCTATTGCCATTAATATTCCAGGAACAGCTGCTGCTATTGCTACCACATTTGATGGATTTCCACTTAAACAAAGAGGAGAAGCCGACACCGCTTTAGGCCTAGCTCTTATTAGCAGTTTAATCGGAGGATTTTTTGGAATTCTTTTTTTTATCATACTAGGACCGATTATTGGCAAATATGCCCTTCAATTTGGTGCCCAGGAGTACTTTATTTTAACGGTTTGGGGTTTAACCCTGGTCGCGGTATTAAGCAAAGGTAATTTTCGTAGAGGCCTGATGAGTGCAGTGATTGGCATATTTATTGGAATGATAGGAATGGACCCGGTTACCGGCTTGATGAGATTTACCATGGGTTTTCCACTATTCAGTGGAGGAATTCATTATGTAGTCGCTATGATAGGGTTGTTTGGCATGAAGGAAGTTTTTGTCCAATTAGCCAGTAAAACAGGATTTAAATTAGATATCAAAGGCTATAAAATATCTAATTTACTACCAAATTTTGGATTAATAAAGAAGCTAAATTTAAGATGGGCTATATCTGCACCCATTGGAGCTATCGTTGGGCTATTGCCTGGAACGGGAGGAGATGTTGGAGCCCTTGTTTCTTATGGTTTTCTTAAAAATGTCATTAAAAAACCAAGTCGTCCATTTGGTGAAGGTGCTTATGAAGGTGTGATAGGTCCTGAAGTTGCCAATAAAGCCGCTGTTGGTGGTGCGCTGACTACGATGTTAACCTTAGGGATACCGGGTGATTCAGTTACTGCCGTTATTTTGGGAGCTTTTTACCTTCATGGTTTACTGCCTGGGCCAACTTTTATGTTAACCGAGAAAAGTTATTTTTATCTCATTGCTATTTATGTAACCGTTGGGATGATTTTTGCCTATCTCATGGGAATTATCGGAAGCAATGCCATGATAAAAATGTTGAATTTGCCAAAGTGGTATTTAATTGCGCTTATTCCGGTCCTTTGCATCGTTGGATCTTACGCCTTGCAAAATAAATTGACCGATATTTTGTTTATGTTCATTTTTGGTTTGTTAGGATATATTTTAGAAAAATCTAATTATCCTGTCAGTCCAATGATTTTAGGAATCATTCTTGGTCCCATGGTGGAAGTTAATTTTCGGCAGGCATTGATTATCACTGGTAGTTTTTCTAGTCTCCTGATTTCTTTTTTTACCAGGCCAATCAGCCTGATATTGGTTATTTTAGTTACCATATCTTTCCTGTTACAGGGCAAAATACAACAATTAGAGCAGAGTACTTAATATGCTTTTTAAGTAATACCTGATATATAATAAAATAATATTAAATAATATCAATAAGTCAAGAAGCAAGAAGATTAGAATTTGCAGAAATCAAATGGTAGAAAGGATTGTGATATTTATGTACGGTTACTGGGGAAAAATATTAAGAATCAATTTGACTCAAAAAAGTTATCATACCGAAGAGGTGCCGGAGAATGTCTGGAAAAAGTTTGTGGGCGGCTCTGCCTTTGGAGCGAAGGTTTTATTAGAGGAAACGCCTCCTAAGGTTGATCCTTTATCTGAAGAAAACAAAATTATCTTTGGAGTTGGGATTTGGCAATCGGATAAAAATTCTGGAAGTGGCAAATGGAGTGTGGTAACCAAATCACCTTTAACGGGAACTTTTTTGGATTCGTGTGGAGGTGGGAATTTTGCTCCAGCGATCAAACGAGCAGGATACGATGCGATTATCATTGAAGGAAAAAGCTCTTCTCCTGTAAAATTAGTGATCAAAGACGAAGAAGTAAAGATCGAAGATGCTGATTCCCTCTGGGGAAAAGATGCCATGGAAACATTTCATCAGTTCCGATCCTCCTTGGATGATAAACGATACAGTATTGTCTATATTGGTCCTGCCGGAGAAATTGAACATCCTATTGCTGCTATTGGTTGTGATGGTCATAGTGTTGCTGGACGCGGAGGGGCCGGGGCAGTGATGGGTTCTAAAAAATTGAAAGCTATTGCCGTTTTGGGAACCAATCATGTTCCCCTTTATGATCCTGAAACGGTTAACAGGAGATCCCTGGAGTTAATGAGAGAGTTTTCCAAGCGATGTACAGAAAAAAGAAGTTCGGGAACGACGGCTGCACCCATCAATTATGAAAAGATTGGCAATCTCCCTCTTAAATACTGGGTAGGAGAAACTTGGGGAAAAGCTGAGCAGATCTCAGGTTCTCATTATAATGAGATATTACATACCAAACCATCTTTTTGTGCCAATTGTCCCTATGGTTGCCATAGACACGTCAAGTTAGAAGAGCCGAAAGAGTATGCAGT
>JAFGSC010000108.1 GCA_016934875.1 Candidatus Atribacteria bacterium | reverse complement strand
TTAATTTTAAAACAATCTTTAGTAATTTTTAAATTTGTCAAAAACAAGATAACTGGTGGTCCACTCATCGCTACACTCCCTGCCAGTATACCGCTTAGTGATCCTGTTATAATAAGGGCTATGTTTTCATTATTTATTGGCCAACGATATCCCAGTAATTGGGAAATGGAAAAAATGATAATTACAATTCCGGTTAATATTTTTATGATTTCTTCTTGAACTGTTACGAGTATTAGTGTTCCAAGAGGAATACCTATCATTGAAGCAATAGCTAATTTTGATATTCTTTGAATATCAAAATTTTTTTTAATCTGCCTCCTCAAAAAATAAATCATAATAAATTCATTAAAAGTAGACTGCATTAGAACAATTGGAACCACCATTTTTGGTAAAAAGATAAACATTAATAAAGGGCTTGCTAACATAATATACCCAAATCCCATTAAACCTTCTAAAACAGAGGCACAAAAAACAATGAATATTCCGAATAATATATTAGATCCTATCATCCTTTAACCCATATGAATAACCAGCTGTATTGCATTGCAAATTAGATCACCATTCCAACCGGTCTATCTATTATAACTATTTAAAGTAGTTCTGTAATTACATCCAGGCTCTTTTTTTCAACGATCCTATTAAAAAGATTTTCTTTAAATTCTGCCGGTAATAATTCAATGCTTTTAGTTGTTGATTGATCATATTTCGCCTGGGGATATCTCTTCAACAACAAATCTTTCTGTTCTTCTGTGCAAAATATTTGCAACACTTTCATACCCGCCAACACTTCTTTTGTCATACCCTCTAAACCGGACTGGCATAATTGCTGATAACGACTTTCATTTATCCAAATATTGATTGGAATTTTATTCATATAATTTCCTTTCTAATATTATTTGCTTACCGGCGATAAGATAAAAATAGGCCTTCGCTCTTTGAGATACTTTTCATTACAAAATGGCGAGCCAAACCCATACTGTTCAGCAGATTGCATCATGGTTTGAAATACTTCTGGTCTCATTAATAATCTGGTTGGTTGAACCTTATCTTGAATAATACTTCGGATCATTGTTCCACTAAAATTTTGCCGTTCCTTTGTATGTCCACAAAGACCAGAATAGGTTACTTCCTGGCATATTGGACAATAAAACCATTCTAGTAATCGAATTGCCTTTATGCTCAAACTACCCTCAGGAATTTCATCAAAAATACGATGAGCATCATAAGGATCATAATATGAGCCAACACCCGCATGATCTCTGCCAAACATGTGATGAGTGCAGCCTAAATTTGAACGAATAATGGCATGCAATATTGCTTCTTTTGGACCAGCATAGCGCATATCCCATAATACAAAAGATACCATATGAATATCTGGGTTAAAATAGGCTGAATCATTTAATTCTTGTTGAGTCAGAAGAATTGCCTCGTCAATATAATCTCCTATGCGTTTTGGCCCAATAATACAGCTTACCAAAATCCCGGTTTTTAATTTCTCTACAGAAAGATCTCCGTTGGCCGAAAACCACGCCCCTTTCATTAGCCATTCATGACCAGTGTGAGGAACATTTCGTGTTTGATGAGCAACAATACGTTTCCAATTTTTTTCTTTAAATATCTTGTGCAACTGTAGAGGAGTAAACCAAAAACGATCAAACGGGGGTTGAAAATGCGGCTCGTTCATCAGCTGAATCGGTCCAGCAATAAAATAGTCCATCCACTGATCAATCATCATTACTCCGGGATGTTTCTTTTCCGTCGTTCCCAACACAGCTTGGGCAATTTTTTGCTTTTCATACTGATATATTTCTTCAATATCCATTAAGGCTAATGGAACTCCTTCATAAGATAAAATAACTTTTTCTCCTACCTTTAAGTTATTTTTATCGATGGTGCTTTTATCGATGTCCATTAAAATTGGGATAGGCCAAAGGGTTCCATCAATTAATTTCATCTCCTGGCAAACACTGTTTAGTGTTGCGGAATTCATAAAACCTATGAGTGGAGTGAAAAATCCATAGGCTAGATCAATACATTCCCTCGCTACTCTTGATGAAATTGGGATTTGTTTTGTTTTTTCCACTAATTGCCTTGCTTCGCTAGAATTCATTTTTCTTTCTTGAATCACTGTATTACCATGCCCAATGAAATCCATAAAAACCTCCTTAAAACTCTCTATTTAATGAGTAAATTGTTTCGCATCATCTAACTATTTTTTTCAGTATTTTCTCTTTAAAAATAATGGTGAAAATATAGATAAAATATCATTTTTTAAATTTCTTTTTAATAGAACTTATGGTGTAAATTACACTAAAAGCTAATAAAATTAAAGCGACAGGACTTCTTAAAAAAATTGAGATGCTTCCTTTTGAAATGATTAGGGCAGTTCTTACATTCCGTTCCAGAAAAGGCCCTAAAATAAAAGCAATTAAGAAAATAGGCCCAAAAAAACCATTTCTTTTTATGAAATAACCGAATACTCCCAAAAACAACAAAACTTTAATATCGAAAGTATTAAAATTAATTCCATATGATCCTACCGCGCAGAAAACAATAATAAATGGAAATAGAACGTTATAAGCTATCTTCTTCATATACTTTTCAGCGAGGTACAATATTGGATAAGCAACAATTAATCCCCCTAATATATCAGTCACTAACATCAAAACGAATAACCCATAAATAACTTCTGGATTGGTTTTCATGAGCATAGGCCCTGGCATCATCCCTTGAATCATAAAAGCACCAAATAAGGCTGCTGCTACCACGCTTCCTGGTATTCCTAAAGTAACTAGGGGTATCATACTTGCTGCGCAGACTGCATTGTTTGCTGATTCTGGAGCGGCTATTCCTATGATTTCGCCTTCACCAAAAGTTTCCGGATGCTTGGAATTTCTTTTAGCTTCACCATAGCCCAAAAATGCTGCTTCTGTAGCACCTAGTCCTGGAAGTGCTCCAATAATCGAACCGACTATAGAGCTCCTAAATATATCTTTTGCGCAAATTTTTAGATCTTTTAATCTTGACTTCATTGTAGGTCTCTTAAAAATCTTAACCTCTTTTAAAACAGCTAACTTTAATTCACCTGCTTGGTCTATCTGGTTAAATACTTCTGCTAAAGCTAAAATACCAATAATTGCAACAATATAATTTATTCCGCTATCTAATTGGATAATTCCAAATCCATACCTTCTAGTTGCAGTTAACATGTCTAACCCAACAATGGAAAAAAGTAATCCCAGCCCCGCTGCTACCAATCCTTTCCAAATTTCTATTGCAGCATTGCCCATAAGGTTCGTAATGATGGTCAAAGCAAAAAATATTAATGCGCTGATTTCTGCTGGACCAAGTTTTAAAGCAACTCGTGCCAGTGGTGGTGCTGTAAACATTAGCAGTAGATTGCTGACAGTACCTCCAATAATCGATGCAAAGAGAGCCATTTCTAATGCTCTTAACCCTTCTCCTTTTATTCTCATGGGGTAACCGTCAAAAGCTGTTGCTGCAGCCATCGGTGTCCCGGGAATATTAAATAATATTGCAGTAATAGAACCGCCATAAACTCCACCTTTATAAATACCCATTAGAGTTGCAATTGCAAATATTGGACTGAAATTATACGTAAATGGCAAAAGCAACACAATAGCCATTCCTCCTGTAAGACCTGGAATTGCTCCAAAAATAATTCCCAAAAGATATCCTACCAAAATCCCTAAAAGATTTAAAAAACTGAATCCATAATTGATTCCATCCATTAAATTGCTAATAAAATTCATCTGTACTTCAACCTTTCTATTTTCTCATATCTAACAATAATCAATAAATAATATCTTGCAAGAGCACCTCTAAGATTCCTTCAGGAAGTATTGTTTTTAGAATAACAGTAAAAAGAATATATATAAACAGAGAAAATAAAATTGATAATATAAGTAGTTTAGGATAATTTCGAGGTGGATTGCTGAGTGTTGCAATACTAACGATCAAAAAAACGATAGTTGATAATAGAAATCCTAGGTAATCCATTAATAAAATCCAAATCGCAACCAAAATAATGATAATAATGGACTTCTTACTATCTTTGTTAATTTTATTTTCTTGATTTCCCGAGGTCAAAAATTTCTTTTGAAGAATACCTTGAAAAAAATAGCCTATTGAAGATAAAAAAAGAAAGGTATTGACAATGTATACATATGTTGACTGTGATCCCTGTTTAATGACTTGAGAAGGTATTAGGTAAAAATAGTTAATTAAGCAAAACACAATGAGACCAAATGCAATTATTGTGTCATTTCTATATTTCAAGTGTCGCCTCCTATCTAAAAAAGATACCCAAAAAATAATAAAATAATTTCATATTTTTATAGATACTGAATTTATAGAGGAAGTACTATTTCACAAATAATACATCCTCTATAAATCATAAACGTTGAACCTTTACGGCTATAAAAATCTATAGAGAAATGACCTCATTCTTTTGAATTAAATAATGATTATCTTTACTTAATCTACTATTTCAGTAGTCCTACTTGCCTTAAGACATCACCCCAGATTTTATAGTATTTTGTCGCTAATTCTCTATACTCGCTGCCATTCTTAAAATCAATAGTTACAAAAAAATTATTTTTCGCTTTTTCTTGAATATCATCCTGATTACAGGCATATTCAATAGCTTGCTCTAATTTTAATCTAATTGCTTCTGGTGTATTCGGGGGCAAAACTGCTCCTAAACAGGAATATTGGTAAAAATCATAACCTTTTTCTAAGATTGTCGGTATATCGGGAATTAGATTGATCCTTTTATCACTTAGCACAATCAATGGTTTCATCTCCCCCGACTGAACTGTTGACACTGCTGCAGTTGTAGAAGTATTGCAAGCATTCACATGTCCTCCGAGCACTGCTGCGATTGCTTCTGGATTTCCCGGGAAAGGCACTGGTTCCCACTGAATATTTTCTTTCATTGCTACAAATTCTAAGGCTAAATGGTTTGTTGATCCTAAGCCAGGAACACCATAAGTAATCTTTCCAGGATTACTTTTGGCATATTGAATAAATTCTTCCCATGTATTCCAAGAAGCATCTTTTCTAACGAGAACTACATATTCAAAAGGCATAGCGGTAGCTATAAATTCAAGTTCCTCTGGGTCATAGGGTAATTCTGTTAGCTGACTGTGAATTACTAGTGTTGGCAGATTAGCCCAACCAAAAGTATAGCCATCAGGTTCTGACTGCGCAACCTCGGCAACTGCTAACGTTCCATTAGCTCCAGGCTTATTGATTAAGACCAAAGGCTGGCCTAGGTACTCCTCCATGTACGGTGCTAATGCCCGGGCAACAATATCAGAAGTTCCTCCAGCCGATAAAGGAATTAAGCTTTTTATCGGCTTTAAGGGATAGTCCTGGGCTATAACCGAAAAACTGACAAAAAACAAAAGAAACAACAACAAAAAAATCGATAATTTAAATTTATTCATTTTTAAACCCTCCATATTTTTTATTTCTAAAATTTATCTAATGATCTGACATTTCTCGTTTTTTTCTGTCTACTACCTCCTTCTTTATTATTTGAATTGATCTACAATAATAAATTTTTACCAACCAATCTTAATCTTAACTAGTTTTCATTTACCTTTACTTTAATTTTAAACTTCTAATTAATTAAAAATTCATTCCTAATGAATATGATTATTCATTGATTATTCTCAACAAATCCTTTTCTAATTATCCATCAAAAAATGTATTTTAGTAAAGATATTCTCTAAAGAATCAGTTCCATATTATTCTTAATTTCTTCTCTTAATTTAATGAAAGGTATATCAGTAAACTCCCGAGGTCTTGGAATATCGACATTGTAAATTTTATTCACCCTACCAGGTAATTTCCCCTCTAGGCAAATAATGCGGTCTGCAAGAAATACAGCTTCATCTACATTATTAGTGACAAAGCATACTGTCTTCTTTTCTTGATTCCACATACGCATAATTTCTTTTTCCATAAACATACGAGTTTGCGCATCCAGCTGGCCAAATGGTTCATCAAGCAACAGAATATCTGCATTATTTGCATAAGAACGCGCAATGCCTACCCTTTGCTTCATACCACCACTAAGTTGATTAGGATAATAATTTTCAAAACCTTCAAGGCCTACAAGCTTTATATAATAATTTGCAATCTCACGCCTCTTTTTCTTGGATATTCCCATTAACTTTGGACCCATCTCAATATTACCAATTACAGTCTTCCATGGAAAAAGCATATACTTCTGGAAAACAAATCCAATCTTTGGATTAGGGCTAGCTACTTTTTTGTCATTCACATAGACTTCCCCAGCCGTAGGTCTTTCAAAGCCAGCAATCAATCTAAAAAGGGTGGTCTTCCCAGACTGCCCAGGACCTAAAACAACAACAAATTCATTTTCTTTAGCTTTAATATTTACCTTATCAAGTACTTTAACTTCAGTTTTTTCACCATAGTTATAACTTTTGCTAACATTTATACACTCTATCTTATAGGCCTCTTTTATGTCTCGATTTGCTTCTTCCAAGGGCAAACCTTCCTTTCTAAATAATTTAATCCAACCGATAATAAAAATGCCACTGCTGCAATGACTAACATTCCTACAATAATCTGTGCTACATTTCCGACATTCATACCCATTACAATAATAAATCCAATTCCCTCTCTAGCCCCTACTAATTCTGCTGCCAATACACAGGTCCATCCTATACTCAGAGATATCTGCATACCAGCAAATATTGCAGGAAATGATCCGGGAAAGGTTACTTCTAAATGTTCTTGCCAGTAGTCAGCCCCAAGGATACGTATAGCATCATAAAGTTCAGGCTCGACAAGACGAATCCCATTATATGAATTAACAACTATTGGAACAAAAGAACCAATAAATATAATAAATACTTTTGAGGTTTCTCCAATTCCAAACCAAAGGATAGCCAATGAAATCCAGGCAATAGGAGGCATAGGTTTAAACAAGTCAAAAACAGGTTTCATAATAGCTCTTGCATATTGGTTAAAACCCATCAAAACACCAATGGGAATTCCAAATATTACCGCTATAATGAAGGCAATAAAAACTCTTTTTAGACTAATCAGTAAATGCCCTACCAAAGTTTTCCCTGCTAGCGGATTCTTTAATATATACAAAAAACGATCAAAAACCTCAATCGGCCGTGGTAAATAACTTCCTGCAATTCCTCTTACAACAATAAAATCCCATAATAGAAGAAAAATTATCATTGAAATAATACTAAGTACATTTTTATTTTGAAAAATATCTAAGACACTAAGATAGGGTTTTAGTGCTTTAGAATTCATTTTATCCATTTATTACCTCCTCAGGCCTGATACTAAGTGTCTTTCAATTTTATCAACGATATAACCAATGATAAATCCTGTAACTCCTAACATTAGCATCCCAAGAATGACAAGTTTTGGTAATAAAAGTCTTCGCCCCATGGTAATTAAATACCCTAAGCCAACATCAGATGCTAATAATTCAGCAGCTACAAGACACGTCCAGCAGATTGCCAAGGCAACCTGCAAAGCACCGAATATCATGGGTAATGCTGATGGGATACATATGGTTTTGAAAATCTGCCATTTTGAAGCCCCATATGTTTTAGCCATTTGAATAAGTACTGGATTAGACATTAAGACCCCAGTATAGGCATTGATTACCGCAGGCACTAAGCCTCCTATAAAAATAATATAGACCTTTCCTGTCATGCCTATCCCAAACCAAAATATTGCTAAGGGAATCCAGGCTACAGGTGGGATAGGTCTAACCAATTCAAAAATAGGCCTTACTAATCCATCGATCACAGCATACCATCCCATTAAAAGTCCGAGGGGTATTCCTATAAGAAGAGCTAAAAGATAGCCTAATAATATCGCTTGCAGGCTTGCTAAGACGTGAGCACCCAGGGTAGCCCCATCTGGGTTCACATTCGTAAGTTTATCAAAAAACAGCCTGATTACTGATAATGGAGAATCCAACATCGTAGACGGTACAATTCCTGAGCTAACAATGAATTGCCATACCAAAATTAATATTAAGATACTCAAAAATGATATCCAGAACAAATTTTTTACCTTGACTTGTTCTCTGCCATTCATACAAATCACCCTTTAATTTTTTGATAATATGAATGTTTGGTAAAGATGTATCTTTACCAAACATTCATATGGCTAAACCAAACTATTATTTAATAATCCCTCTTTTTTTGGCAACTAATTTCATAAATTTATCAGTATAACCAAAATGCAATTCTACTAATTTATCCCTATCCTCTTTAGTAAATCTACCTTTCTCATAAAAGAAATCAGCAGATTCTTTCGTCCATTTCTCAAAATTACCATTTTCAAGATTTTCCAAGTGTTCTTCCAGTGTATAGAAAATAATATCTTCAAAATCCCCTCTGGCATTATCATCGCTAATTTCTAAAGCACTGTAATCTATAAGAAACTTCTTGTACTCATCTGCTAATACTGGCCCCTGCTTAACTAAATCTTCTTGGGCTTCGAAATAGGAATCTAAAAAATCAACAACAATATCTGTATTTTCATCTGCCCATTTCCTAGGCGATATAATAACAAGTAAACTTTTTGCCCCAGTATCAGAACCATTGGCAACTTCTTTCCATCCTTTTGCTTTCCCTATATAGCTATAAGGCGAGAAAAACGCAACCATATCGCCTTCTCCTCTTTCAAATGCAGCGACTGCTTGGGGTTGTTCAAGGTTCAATACTTTAAGGTCGCTCTCTGACAAACCTATATCATCTAGGTATCTTGCCAGGGTATAATGAGCAGTTGAAATAGTAGTAGCCAAGGCTGTCATTCCCTTCACTGTTTCCGAATCTCCATAAAGGTTCGGATATTCTGGATTATATCCTTTAGTTTTAAAAACAGGGCTATCTGGACGTGCCATGACTGACATGGATCCACTCTCATCATGCGCCACTGCAATGATATATACATCCATTCTTAAAACTGCAAAAAGCGCTGGAACAACTCCTACTGGACCGATAGACCACTCTTTTGC
>JAFGSC010000107.1 GCA_016934875.1 Candidatus Atribacteria bacterium | reverse complement strand
GTTTCTGACCCCAGAAACATCAGGATTATTCGTGTAAATTGTTGCCCGAAGTTCTGGAACATAAACACTATGCTTTTTCTCCGGTTCAGCCTTTTTATTTTTAACAACTTTCGCCTCAGAGTTCAATTCACGTGCGCTTTCAACGCCTTGCTTGTTTGAGAATATTGGTTTCATAATTATTTTTTTTCTGGTCTTTTTACATACCCGCAACTGCGCTGAAACCAACAAATACCGTACTCCGGCGGTAACAGGTTGCCGTTTTCATCTTTAACCCTTCGGAATTTCCCCCTTCCACAGGCCGGGCAGATGTAAAGTTCATCTGTAAGTTTAAAACTCATTTTCAACCTCCTTTTCGTAGTAATTTCTTAATTCTGGTTCCTCTATCGGCCTGTGATAGTCCTCAATTGCTGTCATTTCTTCGTTATGAGTAATCTTCATCATGCAGGTTGAACCGTTTCTATGCTTTGCGATTATCAATTCAGCAACCTCATACGCTGTATTGCCCTGATAGCAGGTTGTTGACGTGCTTTCCTTGTCGTCAAATTCATCAAAACCGTATTTTTTCGGCCTGTTCAGGAATATGACTATATCGGCATCCTGTTCGATTGCCCCTGATTCCCGCAAATCCGCTAACATCGGTCGTTTAAATCCTCCACGTGTTTCAACCTGCCGGTTAAGCTGTGACAGCGCAATTACAGGAATATCCAATTCCTTCGCTATGCCCTTCAATCCTCTGCTTATAGTGCTTATTTCTTGTTCACGGTTCTGGCTCTTATCCTTATGTACCATGAGTTGCAGGTAGTCAAGTATAATGAGTTTAATACCGTATTTACGCACCATTCGCCGTGCTGTGGCCTTCACGTCCCAAATAGTAAGCCCAGAACGGTCATCCATATACAACGGCATATCTGAGAATTTACCCAAATGTGTGCTAATACTGTCCCAGAGGTAATTAGGCAGCTTGCTATTCAGCGTTCGTGGTTCTGCTTCAATTTCACCTGCCAGTAACCGCTTACTAAGCTGCTTATGTGACATTTCGAGCGAAAAAAGCAAAACAGGAAAACCCATACTGGCAGCCTCTTTGCCCCATTTAAGCATGATTGCGCTTTTACCCATTGACGGCCTTGCAGCCAGAATAACAAGATCAGAGTTTTGCCAACCGCCTGTAATCCTGTCCAGAGTAGTAAGTCCTGATGGTATGCCAGTTATCGCACTATCTTTATTCTGTATTTTTTCAAGTTCATCAATAACCTGATTCATTGAATTACCAACGGATATAGCGTTTTCTGCTGATTTGCCGATGGTTAACTCAGTAAGTGATTTATCTGCATACTCCAAACTATCAGCAATATCAATGGATTCATCATAGGATTGCTTTTGCAATTCAGCACCAATGCTTATCAATTGTCTTTTTAAATATTTTTCCGCCACTATAAGGCTATGTTGCCTTATGTGGCTTGCGCTTGCAATGCGCTCGGTGAGTTGCGCAATGTAAAGCGCACCCCCAACCTCGTCAAGATGTTTATTTTTACGCAATTGCTCTGTAACTGTCAGTATATCAATCTTTTTATTTTGCCGTTCAAGGTCAATAATTGATTGAAATATCTTCTGGTTTTCGTCTTTGTAGAAGCTTTCGGCGGTAAGCAGGTCAGCAACTTCAAATACTGCCTCTGGTGATATTAAAAGCGCACCGAGAACGACTGTTTCAATCTCAACGGCCTGTGGTGGAAGGTATCCAATGTCAGTAAGTGTTTTCATAAGTTTGATTTCTTTAGGATTTCTTCTGCGTCTGGTAATTTGGGTGCATCAGGATTTTGATTTTTCTGCCAAATTTTTTTGGTATTTCCTTTTATATATATATTTTTTATTCTTTCTTTATTATTAGTGTCTTTTTGCTGTACGTTTTGTTGTATGTTTTGCTGTCCTGTCAATTGATATTTATCATAATTTACTATTGTAATACAATTAGTTACATTATTTTTTTGCTGTACGATTTGCTGTTCTTTTTCGAGCCGATTTAAAAATGTGCGTAATTTCGATCTTGACCACCCCCAACGATCAGCCAGTTTGACCTCAGACCAGCCTACCTGACCACGTTCTATTATAACCTCTATTCCACGAACATATATCTTTCCGGGTGCGAAGTTTGCGATCAGAATTAAATCAATCCAAGCTTGACCGGGCGAGAAAGGTTTAATCTGCCAGAGCCAGTTAAATTGCAAATCCCTATTAACAAAGAAATACCCGGCCATCGTATTATTTCATCAATAGATTAACCTTTTTTGATTGTATTAACCAAGATTCGATTTGCTCCCGGTCAAATAATAATGACTTACCCTTCTTTACAAATGGTATCCGGCGTTGCATCACCCAACCATACACGGTTGAAGCCTTGAAAGAGAATTCGTAGCACAATTCATTTAATGTGAGCCACTTCTTTTTATTATTGGGCGTGGTGTTTGGTATTGAATTGGATTTAATTACTTGAATTAAATCAGATACAGTTAAATCAATCACTCTGGTTTCGGATGAAATATTTTTCATAATTATCAATTTTTTACACAACAAAAATATTATGTAATGAATTGATAATCAAATTTATAGAAAGGTTTTTAGATAGAAAAATGAAGTTTTAAGATAGAAAATATATTGTACTCAATTAAAAGAAATTCAATTAGATAGATTTGAAAGATAGAATTTAGGAAGGTAATTGATAGAATAATCTATCAACTAATTTATAAAAATAGTCATATTTTAAAACCTGACCTTTGGCATCATTATACCTTATTTTTTCATTTGAAATATTATCTGATATTTTTTTTGAAAAGATTTCTTTGCCTTTGTGTGTAAAATTTTCAATCAAAAATCTATATGTGTCATCAATTTGCAATATTCCTTTGGATTTAAAAACTTCACAAATAATAAAAGTCTTATAGTGTGCCGTGTTCTTATCATATTTACCGGTATTGCCATGCAGCAAATAGTTTTTTAGGCCATTATAGAAACCTTCATCAATATGGTTATCTTCTAAAAGACTATTTAGGACTTGTACACCTTTTGAAATCGCTGCATTTTGGCCGTTATCTTCAATAGATAAGTTTTCTAATTCTGATTTAATGAAACCTAAAATAGAATTTTCTGAGGCAGGTAATGAGTTTATAAATGATTGTTTTTTGGTATCTTCTAATAGTTTATTTTTTAGTGCTGAATCGAAAGATGTTAAGGTTTTATCTATTTTTCTCAGGTTTAGGAATATTGACGAAATAATAAAGCGAAAAGCCTTATCAAAATTAGAATTCCATTGGTTCCACCTGTCCCTGTTTATCGAATCTTTTGAGGGTTCTTTGATATTTGTAACAATTGAAAGTATTGTCTGATAATCATTTATTATCAAATCTAATTTAATCATATCGTCAGCATCCAAAAAAACCTGCAAATACTTATATGTTAACCTCTTTTCGGCAAAGGAATATTCCCTTTTTAGACCAAATTCGGCCACCATATCAGTTATTGTTTCTAAAGCAATTCCAATAAGTTCTTTATATTTTGTTGTTTCACAGGAGTTTTCCACTATAATATCTGAGTGCATCGGTATCAATTTTTTTAATGTAATTTTCTGTTGTAATCAATGAATTATGGCCTAAATTGCCACTAATTAGTATTGTTGGTGCATTTTCGTTGTGCATCCGAATTGCATAGGTATGTCTTGCTGTTATAAAGGTTATTGGTTTTGATAATCCAAGTTTTTCGGAAATAATAGATAAGTGTTTATTTTCGTTCCAAATGAAATTATCTACTCTTTTTTGTTGCTCTAAATCAGATATTCCATTTTCTAAATAAGGAAAAATATAGTTGTCAGGATTAGGATAGTTGCCCCTTCTTTCAATTATTTCTTTTGCCATCGGGTGCAGTATTACCAGTATTTCTTTTGGTTTTCTGGCCGTGTTACGTGTTTTTGACCGATAAAAAGAGAATGTATCCTGGTCACTAAAATTACTGAATTTAAGACTTAACATATCCTTTGGGTTCATGCCATTACATAAATAAGAAAAAAGCCAGTAATCTTTTGCTCTGGCTTGTTCAAATGTCAGGTCTGTGAATTCAACAAATCTATGTAATACTTCATCAGATAAAGCTATTATTCTGGCCTCTGATTTCGGTATTTGAAAACCTTCCCTATTTTCATTGGTTTTAAAAGGATACTGGTTTTTTTTAATATTACCGGAATTAATTTCATCATTAAAAATAGAGCGTAAATTCCTTAAATATATTCCTATTGTGGCCTTTGACACACTTTTTGTTCGTGTCATAAAGCTTTCATAAGCCTTTAAAAACTTAGGTGTAACCTGTGATAAACTTGTTAATTCAGGGCTAAATTCCAATAAGCTATTTAATGAACATTCGTATGTACTTGCAGTCTTTATTTGGCCGTTTTTGGTAAGTTCTTCAATCTTTGACTGGTATAATTCATGTATAGTAGAGTGATTAGATTTTCGATATTTCTTTTCAAACTCCAAAAAACTAAAGGTTTCAATTTCACTTATTAACTTCTCAACTTCTTTTATTTGTTCATCAATTAAGCTTTTTAATTGCTTATATTCATTTCGTGGCTTAATTGAATTGATTTTATTAAAATCATCTTCGTTACAGGTCAATTTTTGATTGTTCAGGAACAAAGAATATAATTTACTCTTTCTTTCAAATGTGATTCTTAATTTAACAGGGTATTGATTATCTTTTAAAACCCTTCTTTTATCTAAATATATGCTGACTGTTACATTCATAAAAATTTGCATAACAATTTGCACAACAAAATTAATTAAAAATGATAAATAACCAAAAGTAATGAGAAATAATATATCTGAAAATAAGATAATTATAGATTATAGCAATTTACAATAATCAAATAAATTCTGACTCTGGATCAGAAGAGTTCAGGTTCGAGCCCTGACGAGGCAGCATATAAAGTTCAAAGACCACTTCAAAAACCAGGAGTGGTTTTTTCATATTTAAAACGGGCGAGACTGCCG
>JAFGSC010000106.1 GCA_016934875.1 Candidatus Atribacteria bacterium | reverse complement strand
TTGAAATTTGATGTGTTTCAAATCGTAAGTCATTGAAATAGAACATCAAAGGTTTTGGGCTCAGGAATTAACTGTAGAAGATGAGTTAGAATTGACAGCACAAGTTTATTGCTAGAAAATGAGAAAATATCTCTGTATTATGAAAAGGATTCTGTAATCAATTATGGACTTGAAAAAGTCGCAAATTCACCAGACTTTGGTTTTGATAAGAATTTAATAGGTAGTTGGCGCTTAGTAAAAATGAATGTTCCAAACACTTTGGTGGAAGAAGTCAACAGGAGCATAGAAAAAGCATATAAAAAAAAACACAACCGTAGATATCCACAAAAAAAACGGCCCAAAAAATTAATTAAAATGGGCAAACAAGAAGTTCAGAGGTTCCTACAGAATGGAGGATGGATTGTAAACATTGGTAATTTTCTTGAAAACACTAACTCTTATGATACATTAAGCTATGGCAATTTTTTAGCTTACAATAATGGGTGCAATAGTTGTCGAGGATACATTAAGATTTCTAACGGCACCTTAAAAACAAACAATATTATATGTACCTTAATTGCTTGTTTTCCAAATTTTACAGGGGCTTTTAAAAGCCATAGGGTATTTAACAACGCTACGTATTATTTTAATGTCGATACCTTAATAATTGAGGCTAAAGACAGAACCAGTTTTTTTGTCCCTTCAGAACAGACAACATCAATAAAAAAATATAATAACAAGAATTTAAATAAGTTCTACCAGCTCGTAGATGTATGTATTGAAAACAAAGAATTAGAAAAAAATGTATTGAGCCTGATACAAAACAATGAAATATATTTTCAACCCAGTGACGGCTTTGGAGTCAACCCAAAAGATCATAATTGTTCAGGAAGAATAATGAAAATATTTCTTTATAGTGATGAGAATTACTATATGCAAGAATTAATGTGGGTTTTTCAAGAAAACTATTCAGATTTTCGAGATAGGTTTAACTATAACTGTATGTATGTAAGGAAGGAACATGAAATAAATAAATATATTTTAATAAACGAAATATTAGGTGAAAAATACATTATTGATAATACAGGAAATAATCTCACTTTTCACTCTACAGACGGTCGTAACTCTTTATACTTAAAATCAAACTACTAAGAAAGAATCAAATAAAAAGTCCTCATATGTGTATAAAACTAAGCCCAACATGCGATATATGTAATATTCTTTGGCACAGACTTTTGCAGACATAGCTACAACTTTTTAAAGAACTTTTTGTAAATTCATGTACATGACCAAGCAATATGATGTGCAAAAGCAGCGCCAACCCCTCCTGACGTCGGGGACGAGTACTCCACATATCGCTGAACGTTGGGCACCATATTTGAAGACATTCAATTTGAATAGAATTATCGAAAAGGTTGTAACTTTGTTCAAATAGATATTATCATGAGTAATATAGAAATGACCGCCATATTTGAACCATGTGATGAGGGTGGCTATATTGCATACATCCAGGAGATTCCAGGGATAAATAGTCAAGGAGAGACAATCGAAGAAGCCAAGGAAAACTTGACTGATGCCATTAACCTTATGTTTGAGGAAAGGCGAGAGAGTCAAAAGTCCAACCAAAATCGAAGCGTAAAAAAGCTCATTATTCAAACGCTCTCCTTTAGCCTGTAGTGAAACGCAATAAACTCATCAAGTATCTTCAGCAAAACAATTGCCATCTGGTAAGGGAAGGTGGCAGACACTCGCTGTATAAGAACATGAGTTCTGGCGAAATGTCAACTGTACCGAGGCATTCCGATATCAAAGAGAATCTTTGCCGGAAGATTTTTAAAGATCTTAACATTCCAGATATTTTAAAAAGTAAGTAATGCGGTGCCCAACATTGAGTAAATTCCATTTACCATGTCACACTTTTTGCACTCCAAGTAATACCACAACCAAGAGATTCCAATCTTAGCAAAAAGGTGCGCCAAATGGCTGATTGGGACGTATGCTAAGAAAGCCGTTTCGCAGATAAAAATGAGTTCAAAATGGAAAATATCATAGACAAAATTCGAACTGAATTAAAACATAGTATTGACGAGAAAACTCAGTCTACAAGTCAAACTTTCTTCAAAGAAAAGATAAAGTTTTATGGAGTCAAGGTTCCAACTGTAAACAAAATTAGTAAGGATTATTTTAAACTGATTGATTTTAAGCCAAAATCAGAAATATTTGACCTCTGTGAGATTTTATGGCAATCAGGATTTATTGAAGAATCATTTATTGCCTGCAACTGGTCATATTATATTCATAAAAATTACGAACCAGGAGATTTTCAAATATTTGAGAAATGGATTAATGATTATGTAAATAATTGGGCTTCGTGTGATACATTATGTAATCATACGATTGGTGAATTTATTGAGATGTATCCTGAGTATTTAGTAAAGTTAAAAGATTTAGCTAAATCTGAAAATAGATGGCTACGCCGAGCTTCATCAGTAACTTTGATTATACCAGCCAGAAAGGGAAAATTCCTCAACGAGATATTAGAAATTGCTGATATTTTGCTAATGGATAAAGATGATTTAGTCCAGAAAGGGTATGGATGGATGTTAAAAGCTGCCAGTGAAGCGAACCAAAGAGAAATATTTGATTATGTGATAAAAAACAAATCTAATATGCCTCGTACAGCATTACGATATGCAATTGAAAAAATGCCAAATGATTTGAAAAGCAAGGCTATGGAGAGATAAATTTGACGAAAGAAAAAGACTAAGGTGATAAAAAAAGCACGCCGGGCCGTTCAGGCACATTGACTTTGTCGAGCTCGTCCAGCAAGCTGGCCTTCGGTTCAGCTAAGCTGACCAAAATCCCTCCGTGCTCCGCACTACCGGTATTTTGGAGATGTGCCTGAATGCTGCGCTAAGCCAAATTGCTTTTCTAAATTTAAACTTGCCAGAACATTGTCGCTAAACGCAATTTGGTCCCGCCCTTGCCGGCTTTCCTTCCGCCTTAGAGCAAGCTCTGGCGGAATCGCCTTCAGTGCGGTACTTCGTTTAGCGCAGCATTGTGCGTCATGCCAGTGCACATAATGATACTCTTCCATAACTTTAATCTTAGTTATTTGTTGTAGTATGGGTCTATACCTTCGGATAATTAAAGAAGACACAACATTATCAAATTACAGATATGAAAACGAATGAAGAAATTTTTAAAATTTTAATCGATGAAGGTTTTAGTAAAGGTAACATATCCGTTTTTGATACATATACTTCACCAGACTTTGTTGAACATCAATATGGATTCTTCCCTCCCAATGTTGAAGGTGTTAAAAAGGCAATTAATAATCTGCACTACGCCTTCCCTGATTTTTCTTTGACCATCGAGGATATGATTGTGGATGGTTCAAAAGTCTGGGGTCGGATGACAGGACGCGGGACGCATAAAAACAAATTTGGACCTATGTTTCCAACAGGTAAAGAATTTGAGATTACGGTAATCGATATTATGCGATTTGAGACTGAGAAACTAATTGAACATTGGGGTGTTCCGGATAAATTGGCTCTAATGGAACAACTCGGGATGAAACCACCACCAAAGCTTATTTTGAAAATAATGAGCTTGTTTAACAAAAGAAAATGAAAAGAAGAAATTTTGTTATATCAGCGCTCACGATGATTCCTGCGCTTGTATTTGCTAAAATTAAGTCAATAATTCCTATTAGAACGAAAAAAGGGTTTAAAGTAAATGCAGGCGAAGGAAGATTCGGTAAGCACTACAAAATGAAAGGCGTTACACAGAACATATTGGACATAAAAATATCCGGGAAAGATACTGAAAATGATTCAGCTGTATTTGAGCAAACTGGACTCAGTCCAAATGGTGGGCCACCATTGCACATTCATCCATTTCAGGATGAATGGTTTTACGTAATAGAAGGTGAGTACTTGTTTCAGGTTGGTGATGACAAATATCAAATGAAATCAGGTGACACTATTTTTCTTCCAAGGAATGTTCAGCACGCTTTTATTCAATTAACAGAAATTGGAAAAATGATAGTTTCTTATTTACCGGCAGGAAAGATGGAGGCATTTTTTCAAGTGACTGATAGATGGACTTCACCTCCATCGAAAGAAGAAATTGCAAAGGTTTTCGAAGACCACGATATGATAGTTGTTGGGGCACCATTGATAATGCTGCGATAAACCAGATAGCATTTAGATGTAAAAGTCAGGGCTTGATCTGACAGTAGGGATATTTTTCACTGACCATTTACCGCTTCAGCAAATTTAACATCCTCTTCGATTCCCGCAATACTAAAATGAACTGGATCAATCAGGAATTCATCAGGCATCTTCACTTTTTATTTGGATAACAGGGAGATAATTGAATTGAGATTTTCTTTCAGTTTAATCAGATCATCTGTTTTTAGTTCCCTGTCTGATAAACGTTTTATAAATTCTTCAGGAATTTGCAGGGCTATTACTTTTAATCCTTCGCCTTTTTCGGTTAGTTGAACGAGAACCATACGTTCATCCTTTTTTGACCGGATTCTGTTGATCAGGCCCTGCTGTTCCATTCGCTTAAGCAAAGGAGTGATGGTGTTTGTGTTGAGAATCAGCCTCCTGGCAATATCATTCACCGGAAGACTGTCATTCTCCCATAATACCATTAAGACCAGATATTGCGGATAAGTTATCCCTAATTTAGCTAATAGTGGCTGGTACTCCCTGGTTATCAATCGTGATGCAGCGTAAACCGGGAAACACAATTGATTCTCTAATTTTAGTTGTTCTTCTGCCATGTTCATAAGCTCTTGCGGGTACCAACTTCAATTAATTGAGTGCGTTTAATAATTCATCTTCCAATGGGGAGATTGACGGACCGAAATAATGTGTTAAGATCCCTTCTTCGTTGATGATGTATTTGCTGAAATTCCAGTCAGGTTCATGCTCATTCCAGCCATTCAGGTTCTTATCTGATAGCCATTTGAAAACCTGCTGCTGTTCGGGGTTTTTGGCTACTACGCCTTTTAATGCCACTGGAAAGGTCACGCCATAATTTAACTGGCAGAACCGGGCAATTTCATTGTCATCGCTTTCCTCCTGCCCCGCAAAGTCATTAGCGGGAAAAGCAATTATCCGAAGTGTATCTCCAAAACGCTCATGCAGAGACTGCAACTCGGAATATTGACCGGTATATCCGCAGTTGGAAGCTGTATTTACCAATAACACCTTTTTCCCTCTAAGTTTTGAGAAGTCGAGTGTATCACCGGTGTTTAAAACCACATGTAAGTCATAAAAAGAAGAAACCGGCACTGTTTTTTGTTCATTAATCAACACAGTGCCGTTTTTACCTCTTTTCCCCATTTTTCTGATAAATGGATACATGTTACGCAGAATCTTTTGTTTAAAGGTTTCTTTTTTTTCGTGTGTCGAATCAATTGTTGCCATTCGTATGATTATTCGTTAGCTATAAATTCTCAATTGCTTGTGCCTTTCTGAATAAATGCCTGGAGTAAATCATGCACGATTATATCGATAGCGATACAAATATACGAACATTTTTTATATCGCTTGCGATATTGTTTTTTTAACAGAGCAGAGATACGTTAGGAATCACTTCTCAAAAGCTGCA
>JAFGSC010000105.1 GCA_016934875.1 Candidatus Atribacteria bacterium | reverse complement strand
CAAGTGCTTTTAAGGCAATGAAGAGTGCATCCGAACCATTGGCAACACCGATACCGAATTGGTTGCCAGTATAGTCAGCGATTGCCCCCTCAATTCTCCGTACATTCTCACCCATGATTACGATTCCCGATTCTAAGACTGAACTGATAGCGCAATCTACTTCTGATTTAATCTGTTGGTACTGTCTCACTAAATCAAGCTGGGGCACTTTCATAGTTATCTCCAAAATAATTAGATACTGTGTCAAAAGTCAACTTACAAACTCTCCTAAAAGACACATTATTTTAATTAGTTTAAATACCAGAAATAAAATTCATTGGTTCATCCGATTTCCCAAAATTTCTACAATTTTAGCTGAGGTATGGCCATCTCCAAATAAGGAATGATCGAATTGAAATTCATTGGGTTGAAATTGATGAATCGCTTCAATGATTTTTACCGGATCAACGCCTACTAATCGATTGACGCCCTGTTCTACAGTTTCAACCCACTCCGTATTCTCCCGCAATGTGATGCAGGGAACTTTTTGAAAATAGGCTTCTTTTTGTACTCCACCGGAATCGGTAATGATTTTCTTGGCATTCTGTTCCAATACAAGCATGTCAAAATAACCGACAGGTTCAATGACTTGAATATTTTCTCCCATATACTTTCTTAATCTTTGATTCCGTTCAATCATTTTTTTTGTTCTGGGATGTAAAGGTAAAATGATTGGCTCTTTGGATCTGGTCAGTCCGATCATAATATTTTTTAGGTTCTCAAGTTGGTCAGTATTGGAAGCCCTATGTATCGTGCATAATAAATATGCCTTTCCATTTATTTTCAGTTGTTCTATGATCCTGGAAGTGTGCTTCGCTTGATCCTGGTAATTCTGGAAAGCTTCCCACATGATATCTCCGACTAAGAAAACATTCCTGGTAATTCCTTCCCTTTTAAGATTTTCAACGGATGTTACGGTAGGACAAAAAAAGAGGGTAGAAACGGAATCAATGACAATACGGTTTATTTCTTCAGGCATGCTACGATCATAACTCCTTAATCCTGCCTCGATATGAGCAATGGGTATATTTTGTTTTACTGCTGCCAGAGAACCGGCAATACTCGAATTGGTATCACCATAAATCAATACAAAATCTGGTTTTTCGTATACCAAGAGTTCTTCTATTTTTATCATGATCCGGGCAATTTGTTTAATCGGTGAAGATAACCTGACATTCAAATAGTAATCCGGGTTAGGAATGTTCATCTCTCTAAAAAAGGGTTCTGTCATTTTTTCTTCATAATGCTGTCCAGTATGAATGATAATTTCTTTCACCCTAATCCTGTTTTTCATACTAGAATCTGAAAAAATTTTTAAAAATCGGGATAAAGATGCTGCTTTCACAAATTGTGGCCTGGTACCAATAATACTTGCTAATTTCATACTAATAATGTTTATGATTATCCTTTATAAAATTTTTGATTTTCGATTCGCTGTTCCTGGGGTATATTCCGTACATACCTCGCTGGTAATCCCATTACAATTTTTCCCGAAGGAACGTCTTTGGTAACCACACTACCTGCTGCCACCAAAGCATCTTCACCAATGACCTTTCCCGGGAGAATAACCGCATTTGCACCGATGCGTGCCCCTCTTTTAATGGTCACTCCTTTTATCAACTTCAGCCTCTCTTCTGTCCTGCCTAAATAATTGTCATTACTGGTTACAACTCCGGGAGCAACAAACACATAATCTTCCAGTTCGGAATAAGCCGTAATATAGCATTCACTCTCTAATTTACAGTATTTCCCAATTTTTACCTCATTCTCTACCGTTACCCCTCTACCAATAATTGTATACTCCCCAACTGTCACTCTTTCTCTTACGGAAGCCAGGTCGGCAACCAAAACCTGGTTTGAAATGGTCGCTCCTGCGTAAATAATTACACCGGTGCCGATGATACAATCATCTCCTATCAAAGCTGCTGATAGGTTTTTCTCTTCTCTCAAAATACTTGTGCCAGCCCTCATTGGTTTTTTACCGATAACAACATGGTCATCGATTCTCACATGATTGCCAATTCGGGTTCCTTCATGGATAATGACATTATATCCAATGGTACAATAATTTCCAATCACTACATCATCTTCAATGATAATATGATCAGCTAAACTCAAATTCTGTCCTAAGGCTACACTTTTTTTAATCATATTTGACATAATACCCGCCTTTATATTCTTCTCCACGTAATCCCTGGTAAACTTTTTAAGTTTATATTTTAATTGCATTCATATTATAAAGTGAATTCTTTTAAGCATCATTATAACTTATAAAATAATAAATTACATTTCAGGTGTTTATGCTTTGGTATATTTTAGAAAAAGCATATAAATATTTTCCCGAAGGGCTAGGTTTTATTTCATCTAAAATATGAAATTGGACAGTAGTCTTATGCCCCATGATTTTCTCAATTTTAGCTTCAATTTCTCTAAAATAATTGCGCATATCTGTTAACTTTCCTTTTTCCGTTAATACCAGATTGATTAAAATCAAATCTACTTCTTCTTGAATCATTTGGAATTGCTTGATATCCTCCTTAAAATAAAATAAGGGATAAAATATACCGGTGATGATAAAATCGCCAAATTTATTTTTAAAACTAGCGTTGATTCGTCCTATTACTTTTTCTAAGGTTGGAAGATCATGACCGCATTGGTTCTTTCCTAAAGACATAATTCCAAGATCTCCAATTTTATACCTAATCAGAGGCATGGTATAATTGGTCAGCAAGGTAATCAAAATATTACCGGATTGTCCCGGTGGTAAGCTTTTTCCTTCATCATCAACTATTTCCAGATAATGAATATCAGGAACCAAATGTAAGCCTTGGCTATTTTTACAGTTGCAAGCTATATCTCCTACTTCACGGGAACCATATCGATCAAATATTGATGTTGTGTGAAAGACTTCTTCGATTCTGGACCTGATTTCAGGAAAGAGCACACCACTGGAAGTCATGATAGCCCGAACAGGATGAATAGTCAGTTGATGTTCCTGAATAAAACGAGCAAATAAATTCATACTATTGGTATAAGCAAGGATTAATTTCGGCTTTATTGCATTGATCTTCTTGACATATTCATTCATATCCTCCTCTTTCATT
>JAFGSC010000104.1 GCA_016934875.1 Candidatus Atribacteria bacterium | reverse complement strand
TATGAAACTGCTGAAAAATTTACGGAATACGCTCATGATAAAGGATATCATCCGGTCACATTAGCCATAGCCTGGATCAAGTCTCATCCGGCCGTCACGGCTCCCATTATTGGGGCGAGAAACCTGGAACAACTAGAACCTTCTTTAGCTGCCGCTGAATTCGATATGACTCCTGAATTAAGGAGAGAAATTTCCAGTTTGTCAGTGACGCCACCACCAGCTACTGATCGTAGTGATGAGGTAATTTAGAGACTAATTTTAACATGGTTCATTGAATCAAGCCATGATAGGATTCAAAATTATCTATCTTTGGATAAAACCAGAGGACATGAAAAATGGAAAAGTTTGCTAAGACCAATGCAATGCGTTTATTGGATCAATCCAATATTCACTATGGAATCATTTCATATCATGTTAACCCTACTGACTTAAGTGCCGAACATGTATCCCAGGAAACCGGCGTACCATTAAATCAGATTTTTAAAACATTGGTTGCCCAGGGAGATAAAACCGGGGAGCTTGTCGCCTGTGTTTCCGGGAATGCAGAACTTGACTTGAAGAAATTTGCCAATTTAAGCGGCAACAAGAGGATAGCTTTAATTCCGGTAAGTGAAATTCAGAAAAAAACCGGTTATCTTAGAGGTGGCGTTTCGCCCATCGGGATGAAACATGCTTATCCTCTTTACATTGACCAGAGTGCCCTGCAACACCCATTTATTTTGGTTAGTGCTGGCTTGCGTGGCCTTCAAATTAAAATCAAACCACAGGACTTAGTTGATATTTGCCAAATGAAGACAGCGTCATTAGTCTAATTAAGATAAGATTTTGTTCATTTGGATTCCTAGATCTTTTGCCAATCATTACCCATGAATTCAATGGTTATTTTGGGCATTCAATCGTATTTTGTTTATTCATGGAGTAAATGTTCATCAAAAGATTTATCATACCTTTGTATTTCAGAGCATTTATAAGCTACGGTGGATATGATATACTAAAATAGATTGAATAACCATAAACAAATCATGATCTCATGTACATTTTCAATATGAACACCAAAGGAAATAAAGCATAGAAAAGAATCTTAAGAAAATGATGAAAGATTTTTTATCATTTCAGATGAAAAGGAGGTCAACATGAAAACTCTTTTGCATCAGCTCTATGATTTTGGTCAAAGCCCATGGTTAGATTATATTAGTCGGTTAATTATAAACAAAGGACATTTACAAAGAATGATCAACCAAGGAGTTGTGGGGGTTACTTCAAACCCTACGATTTTTGAGAAAGCGATCCATACCGGACATGACTATGATTCTGATATTCAAAAATTTGTCCAGATGGGTGAATCCAAAGAAGAAATTTATGAAAAGCTGGCCGTGCAAGATGTTCGGGATGCCTGCGATCTTTTTTTACCTGTCTATAACCAGAGCAATTCAAAAGATGGCTATGTCAGTTTAGAAGTGAACCCACATTTAGCCTATGATACTGAAAAAACGATTCAAGAGGCTGAAGAGCTTTTTCAGGCAGTGAATCATCCGAACCTGATGATCAAAGTGCCTGCAACAGAAAAAGGATTTCCGGCAATTGAAGCGCTGTTAAGTCATGGTATTAATGTAAACATAACTCTTATCTTTTCCCTCGAACAATACATTAAGAGTGCAAGTTCTTATCTAAAAGGGATAGAAAAAGCAATGGATTCAGGAAAAGATCTTCATAACATTTCCTCGGTGGCAAGCATTTTTGTCAGCCGATTGGATAGCGCAGTCGATTTATTATTGGAAAAAATGATGAGCCAAACAGAGAGTACCATGCAAAAAAGTGAATTCAAAAGCTTGTTTGGTAAAGCCGCTATCGCTAATAGCCATTTAATTTATCAGAAATATGCAGAACTGTTTTCTTCAGATCGATTTAAGAAACTATCATCAAAAGGAGCAAATCTTCAACGGGTGTTATGGGCATCCACCAGCACTAAAAACCCGGATTATTCTGATGTAAAGTATGTTCACGGTCTTATTGCTAAGAATACCGTGAATACGATGCCGGAAGATACCATTGAAGCCTTTTTAGATCATGGGAAAGTTGAGGATGCTATCCCGAATGATTTTTCCCAGGACCAAGCCATCTTTTCCCAAATCACCGATCATGGAATTGTGATTGATAAAATATGTCAACAACTCTTGCAAGAAGGTGTTGAAAAGTTCATTCAATCTTTTGAATCTTTGCTTGATTCCATCGAACAGAAGCAAAAGCTTTTTCAAGCAGAACAGTCATCGTAGAAAAAATTTGTGATCATTTGAAATTGAGGGTAAGGCCCGCTTACAAAACAATCAAGGGAGGAGAACAGGGTAATGTCTGAAACGATATTGTTTGCCTTTGCCGGATTCATTTCCGGAGGTTTGATTTTCCTGATACTATGGTGGTTATTTCTCCGTTCGCGCGGTTCAGGAAAAGAAATTCATATTTACTCATCGATTGAACAAATTCGCTCTGTTGGAGAACTCGTTGCCTTTAAGATGGTAACCAAAGAAATTGTCACTGCCTCTCAGCATTGGTTTGGAGAAATCGGCAAAAGGTATTTTCAGTGGTTGGTATCTACTAAAAAGATGGCCATGATCTTTGAATTTGATATTGATTTCCGCTATGACCTACGCAGCCCTGATTTTAAGATTGAGCAACAGAATGAGAATCAGTATATTCTGAAAATGCCTCGTTGCCTTTATCAGGTCCATATAAGGGATATTAGCTTTTATGATGAGCAGAATTCTAAGTTTTTACCCTGGCTACTCCCTGATCTTTTAAACCGGGCATTTGGTTCTGGTTTTAGCGAATGGGAAAAGAATCAGCTGAAGGAAGAAGCAAAAAATCAAGCGGCTCAGCTGGCAGAAGGGGTCGTCAATAAACTACAGTCAGAAGTGGAGAATTCTGCTCGACAAACATTACAAACCTTAACCAAAAGCCTGGGAATCAAAAAAGTGAAAATTGATTTTAGTCAATCTAAAATTGTACCCAGCCATGTGAATACCAATGAATTAGAAGAAAATTTGCAAGGAGCCAAGAATAAATTAAAACAGTTAGTCAGTAAAAAGGACTAACGGTCCCAGGGTCTCCTTCCTCCTCCTTGATTGAATCTTCTCATCATAACCCTGATTTCGTTCGCTTTAAAGATATCTGTGGAGATTTTCTTACCGATGATTCTGATTTCCATGTTTTCTGCCAGTGGCATAGTACTACGAACTGTGGCCTGACTGATGTCGATTTTCCATTCTCTCTCAAAATAATCTTTTAACTGTATTGAGTCGTTTTCCAGTTCAATTTTGATAACTTTTCCGCCAAGAAGCCCTTTTTCTGGGTGCATCCACTGGTTTTCGCTGGTATAGACCATCCTGTGATATCCGGGGATCCTAAGTCTTAATTGCCTTTCTATCACTTCACTC
>JAFGSC010000103.1 GCA_016934875.1 Candidatus Atribacteria bacterium | reverse complement strand
GTCGAGAAACTTGATAAGACAAAAAAGGCATATCTCCAATGCAAAAAGTGTTAGGAGCCCCTCTCCTGACTGCCCGGCAGTGGGATAGGCAGTCTTCCATAGTTACCGGCACCGTACCCTGATAACCTAAAACTACCATTCCCAGGGAATCACCAACCAAGATCATATCCATTCCTGCCTGCTCGACAAAAGAAGCGGTTGGAAAATCATAGGCAGTTACCCAGGCTACCTGCTCCCCCTTCTTTTTCATCTCCAGAAAATCTAAACGTGTTTTCTTTTTAACCATTTCTCGTGCCCCCTTATTTTTTATTAAACAGTAATCTTGAATAAAACTTCGTTAAAATAATCGATAGTTCTCCCTCAATATAATAATATAGTATTTTATTCATCAGTGCTTTCTTTTTTCTCGACCTCGATCGTGCATTTGGTTAACAAAGCTGCAATGGCACCTAAAGCAGCTAATGCAGGAGCCAAGAGAACACCCACTGCCCCGGCAGTAAGCGGAAATTCGGCGATAATTTCGTCTTTTTCGTTTCTAATAATGATCCTTCGGGCATTGCCTTCTCGAATAATTTCTTTTACTTTCTCAACAATCCTGTCTCCAGAAACTGTAAATGATTCTCTTTGATTTTGTTCTGGCATATTAGCCTCCTCTTCGATCAAATCATTTTTCCTAATTTTATCTTTAATCAAGTGTCGTCAATTCTATCCAATTTATTCATATTATAACACCGTTAAATGAACGACACTAAAATATGTACTTTAGATCTGAATCAAACATAACAACAATTTATAAAATCTATATAAATATCTTAAATACTCAATTAACCACTATTAACTTTTCATTTTTTACCCTTTGCTTCATAATTGGAAAGAAGGATGCCGGAAATAATGAGCAGAACGCTGTAAAGATGAATGGGGCTGATATTTTCTTTTAATAAGAAGTAAGACCAAAGTCCACTAAAAAGTGGCATTGTATAGTAAACCATTCCTGCTTTTGAAGGTCCAATTGCTTCTATTGCTTTATTCCATAAAATAAAAGCAATCAGTGACGCAAAAATCCCCACATAAAGAATAGAAAAAACAATCCCCGAATGGATCTCAAAAATGGGGTGAAATATGCATTCTAAAATAAAAAAAGGTAATAAAAATATAAAACCCAAAATAAATAGACTCGATTGAAAAGCCCAAAGACTCAAATTTTTTGGTCTACGTTTTAACAAAATACTGTAAAGTGCAAAGGTAAAAGCCGCCACCAACATCCAAATATCTCCAATAGCAAAATTCAGGCCATACAGCTTGGAAAAATCTCCCTTGGTAATTAATAAAATAACACCTGCAACCACCAGGATAATGCCAATGACTTTACATTGATTGACTTTCTCATGATAAAATAAATTTGATAATATAATGATAAAAACAGGGAATGTAATCGATATCAACGAAAGATTGATTGCCGTTGTCGTTTGACCAGCATAATAAATCAGTGTGTTAAATAAAGTAATACCTAAAAGCCCAGTCATAGATAAGTAAGCAAGATTCTTCTTAATAATCTCTCGCTCCAGTAACAGGGCTTTAAACGAAAAGGGCAAGATGGCAATAACTGCTACAAACCATCTCCAAAAAGCCAAGCTTACAGGTGTAATCATTTGATTGAGACTACGAGCAATAATAAAGTTGCCAGACCAAATTCCCGTGGAAATCATAACAAAGAGGTAGCCCAAAAATACTGATTCACTTTTCACTTTTTTTATCAATTCCAAACCGCCTTCACAAATTTTGTTTTTACAACATGAATATAAAAACAATAAGCAGTGAAAATCTTTACTTTAATTTTATCTTTATGCTATCATCTAATATAAAATCATCAATTAGCGATGGATAAATATCAGCTTAACTTATAGAGAATATCCCTGTCAATACAAAGGAGCTTGGTCAAAATGAATACTGATCAAACCTTAAAGGATCAATATTTTAATGAACTTTCTTTAGGCATTAGAAAGATGAAGGAATATCCCTCAAAGGATATTCTATTGCTTCATCACAACGATACGGATGGACTTACCTCTGGTGCTATCCTTTTAAAAGCTCTCACCAGGGCTGGGTATAATATCAAAAGGTATTCTCTTGAAAAGCCCTATCCAAAAATCCTTGAAAAATTATTGAATGAAAATGAAAAAAAAGTCATTGTTTTTGCTGACTTTGCCGGGGGTATTGCTCCTACCATTGCTAACCTGAACAGTGGTAAAAACCTTGTTTTAATTCTAGACCATCATAAAGCAAAAAGGACGGATGACCCATTTGTATTGAATCTTAATCCTGACTTTTTTGGACTTAAAGGAGATAGGGATATATCAGCTTCTGTGGTTTGTTATCATTTTTCTTTCATCCTTGATACAATAAACAGGGACCTTGTTCATATTGCAGCATTCGGGGGAATTGCAGACTTTTACTATCGTGATCACCAAATTCATTCCTTTAATTTAGAATGTTTCCAAGAAGCTAGCAAGCTTGGCTTAATGAGAAAAGAAAAAAAATTATTGACAGAAAAGTATTATATAAGACTAGGAAATCAAGAAGTTGATGTAGTATCCTTTTATCCCATGATTGATATTGCAGGTGGAGTTGGATATTATGGCAAGGGTCCTGAAGTTGCCATTGATGTCTTACTCAATGGAATTACTGATGAAAATATTTCATTTATTGAAAATCTAAAAAATATCAAGCAAAAAATATTTTCTAAGGAGATTGAAAATATTAAAAAAGGAGGCCTTATTGTTGGTAAGAACATTCAATGGTTCAATGCTAAAATGAATTTAAAACCAATGGGAGTAAAAATGGTTGGTATTCTATGCAATGAAATTGCCGAGATGGATTTTATCGATCAAAACAAATATATCGCCGGTTATCAGCAAATACCAAATGAAATACCTAATTTTGGCAAGATCATGATGAACCAAACCAAATTGTCAATGAGGACCACTGAAAAGCTATCGAAGAAAATACTCAACAAGGAAATGCCTGGTCTCGATACCTTTCTCCCTCAAGCCACGCTTAATCTTGGAGGTTTTGCAGATGCCTGTCATTCCATTGCTGCAGCTGTCACCATCGAAATTGGTAAAGAAAAAGAATTGATGAAAGAGGCTGAAAAACTCCTGCAAAATGAAATACTTAAACTCAAATCTATAGAATAAAGTGGCTAATGATCAGTTTGCAGTTTTATAACATACTTTGATTTTCATTTGTGAATTAACTTTCCTGTTTCGGGATTAAAAAGCAGGATATTATCCTCAGTAAAAGAGATAAATATATCCTCCCCAATGTTCAAATCCTGCTCTTTTTGAACTAAAATTTTAAGCTCTGATTCTCCGTAAACTACATG
>JAFGSC010000102.1 GCA_016934875.1 Candidatus Atribacteria bacterium | reverse complement strand
TAATGACAATGGTTCAGAATACATCAGCCAGAGAGTAGCAGAGATGTTAAACAGACTCTTCGAATGAATCAAAAACAAGCCCAGACATACCAATGATAATGCCCTCGTGGAGAGCAAAAACGGCTGGGTGTTAAGGAAATGGATAGACTATGGCCATATTAGGAAAGATCATGCTCCCAGCATCAATGAGTTTTACTTCAGTTGTTTTTCTTAGTATCTGAACTTTCACTGTTCTTGTGCCTTTCCTACCGAAGTCCTAGACAGTAAAGGTAAAATTAAAAAGAAATACCGATACCAGGATTATCAGACTCCTTATGAGATACTAAAGAGTGTTACTGATACTGATGTTTAGAAATACTTCAAAGATGGTATTACCCTGGGAATGTTAGAGAAAATGGCTTACAAAGACACCGATAATGAGATGGATCAAAAAGTACGGCCTGCAAGAAGAAGATGATTTGATAAAATACTAGCATCGTGACTTTTGTTTCAGGCTCAGCTTTGGATTAGAAAAGATTCTACCTATATTAAATAATATAATATATGATATAAATATTAGGTTTATTAAGAAATTTAAAACAATTTTTTGTTTTTAACTATGGAAAACACAATCAATGTAGTATTATTATATAAAGAAAATTAAATGATCATTAATTCTATCACTTAAAGAAGAGATTCATTCTTAAGGAGGTGAAAAGTAAACCATATTTTCGACATTATAAAACTTTTAAATAGAAATATTTAAAAGTACAAAGAAGTTTTTTCAGGATTTAAGGTATTTTTTTTATATGAAAGGAGATTTCAAAAATGAAAAAAAATCTGTTGGCGGTAGTTTTATCAGTACTGATAATAGGATTATGTTTTTCTTCGACAGTTTTTACTCAAGAACCACTAAAAGTTGGTTTGGTATTTGATATTGGCGGAAAAGGAGATAAGTCATTTAATGATTCGGCTTCGCGAGGCTTAGCCTGGGCAGCGGAAGAATTTGGTATTAAGAGAATAGAGCTTGAGCCAGGGGTAGATGCAGATAGGGAAGTAAATCTAAGAAACTTGGCTACGATAGCTTATGATTTAATTATTGGGGTAGGATTTTTATTTACTGATGCCATAATTACCGTAGCTGATGAGTTCCCAGATACTAAATTTGCTATTGTTGATGGATTTATTCCTGACAAACCCAATGTAGTTTCTCTTATGTTTCCGGAACCTCAGGGTTCTTTCCTGGTGGGAATGATTGCTGCTATGAAAGCAATGGAGGATGGAAAAGACACAGTTGGATTTGTTGGCGGGATGGATATAGCACTTATTAACGGTTTCGAAGCAGGTTATAATGCCGGAGTTCATTATGTCTATCCTGAATGTAAAATCCTTTCTGCTTATGCCGGTGATACTCCCATAGCTTTTGCTGACCCGGTAAAAGGGAAAGAATTGGCTTTGTCACAGTATGATAACGGGGCATGGGTTATCTATCATGCTTCTGGCCTAACCGGAGCCGGGGTATTTGAAGCAGCCAAAGAAAGAAAAAGATTTGTCATTGGAGTTGACTCCAATCAGAACTATCTGGGACATATCGAGGAAACCGGAGAAAATTTTGGTTTAACAAGTATGTTAAAGCAAGTGGATGTTGCAGTATATCTTACCATAAAAGCAGCCATTGAAGGAACTTTCAAGCCCGGTGTGGAAGTATTCGGTTTAGACAGATACGTTACCATCGGAGATGTAACCTATTCCGGAGTTGGTTATGCTCTCGATAAATACAATAAAGATCTCATTTCTGAAGAAATGATAGAAAAAGTTACAGAAGCAAAGGCCAAAATTTTAAAGGGAGAAATTGTTGTTCCCACCGAAGTAACGAAGTAAAATACTCAAATAAATATATTGGAGGTATCCATTAATTTTTTACAGATACCTCCAATATAATCTATGAAAATTAAGTGTAAATTGCCGAAGGAGGATTTGTTAAGTGCCTGAGATTGCTTTAGAGATGAAGAATATAACCAAACGATTCCCTCTTGTGGTGGCCAACGACAAAGTAAATTTTTCAGTCTACAAAGGAGAGATACATGCTTTGGTAGGTGAAAATGGAGCAGGCAAATCAACTCTGATGAGTATTTTGTATGGACTGTATCAGGCTGATTCCGGTGAAATTTTTATCAATGGAAAGAAAGCGAATATCTCAAATCCGAATATTGCCATCCATTTAAAGATTGGTATGGTACATCAGCATTTTATGTTAGTTCCTCCTTTAACGGTTGCTGAAAATATTATCTTGGGTATGGAACCCAGGAAAAATCACTTTTTTATCGATATGGAAAAGGCAATAAAAAAGGTTGAAGAATTATCTGAAAGTATGGGTTTTAAAATTGACCCAGAGGCAAAAATAGAGAATGTTTCTGTAGGGATTCAGCAGAGAGTAGAAATTATTAAGGTCCTTTTCCGGGGAGCAGAAATACTCATTATGGATGAACCCACCGCAGTATTAACGCCACAGGAGGTCGAAGAACTATTTGAAATACTCAGATCGTTAAAAAAACAGGGCAAAACAATTATTTTTATTACTCATAAATTGAACGAAGTAAAAGACCTTTCTGACAGGGTAACGGTAATGAGAAGAGGGCAGGTAGTAGGAGTAAAGAATATCAAAGATACCAATCAAGAGGAAATTGCCAGTATGATGGTAGGTAGAAAGGTTATCTTTAAAGTCGAAAAAAAACCTCTCAACCTGGGGAAAGTAACTTTAAAAGTAGAAAAATTAGAGGCTCTTAACAATAAAGGATTACCAGCTGTAAAGGATATCTCTTTTGAAATAAAGGAAGGAGAGATATTGGGCTTTGCCGGTGTAGAAGGAAACGGACAAACAGAGTTAGTAGAAGTGATTACCGGGCTTCGACCGGCATCTAGCGGTAAAATATTTTTAAATAACCGGGATATTACCAATGATTCTCCCCGAAGCATCAGGGAAGATAAAATTGCTCATATCCCTGAAGATAGGAGACGACGCGGAATTATTTCCGATTATACGGTTGCCGAAAATTTAATTTTAGGAAGCCATTATCTTTCTCCTTTTAATAAGGGATTAAGCTTAAACTTTGCTGTTATTAATAATCATGCCAATCACTTAATCAAAATTTTTGATATACGGCCTTCAGATAAGGATAATTTATTAAAATCCTTATCCGGAGGGAATCAGCAGAAGGTCATTGTTGCCCGTGAATTATACGGAGAACCAAAGCTTTTAGTTGCCGCTCAACCAACCCGTGGCTTAGATGTAGGCTCTATAGAGTTTGTATATCAACAGATATTGAACGAAAGGGATAAAGGAAAAGCGATTCTATTAATCTCAGCTGATTTAGAAGAAATATTATCTTTAGCTGATCGCATTGCGGTCATCTATGAAGGCAAAATAGTGAATATATTGGATCCAAAGAAAACAAATGAGAAGGAAATAGGTTTATTGATGACCGGTTCTACTAAAAATAAAGAACTATTAAAGGTAAAGTAATTAATAGGGGAATAAAATTTTGAAAAGTATTAAAAAATTTGACTATACCATTCTTTTAGAAAAAATGACTCCTTTAATTGCCGTAATTCTTGCCCTTTTGGTAGGTTCAGTTGTTATCAGGTTAACTGGTGAAGATCCAATTTTTGTTTATAAAACCTTATTTAGTAATGCAATTGGAAACAGGGATGGCTGGGGAAATGTGCTTTTCAGGGCAACTCCCTTAATATTTACAGGGCTGACAGTTGCGTTTGCTTTCCGCTGTGGTTTATTTAATATAGGCGGAGAAGGGCAAATGTATATTGGCACTTTTCTTGCTGCCTGGGTTGGATTTACCTTTATTCATTTACCTGCTTTGATACTTATACCGTTATGTGTATTAGCAGCAGCTGCAGGAGGTGCATTATGGGCAACTGTTCCCGGAATATTAAAAGCTAAAACCGGAGTACATGAAGTTATCGTTACAATTATGATGAACTGGATCGCTGCCTCACTTACATTTTACCTTGTATTGCTGTATAAAGCATCTGCAACAGAAGCTATGAAGGCTGCCGGTGTTCAGCAGATGATTCCACATACCGATGAAATTGCTGAAGCCGCCCGGCTTCCTAGACTTTATAATATTTTTAAGTTCTTAAATATAGATTTTCCTGCTCACAATCAAGTAAATGTATCTTTTTTCATCGCTATAGGTGTAGCTATATTAGCTTACTATATCTTATGGAAAACCAAATTAGGCTACGAAATAAGAGCAGTGGGCTATAACGCTATAGCTGCAGAATATGGAGGAATTAGTGTAGCGAGAAACATTATTTTAGCTATGATGATAAGCGGTGCCTTTGCTGGTTTAGTAGGAACGAATGAGGTAATGGGTTTCAAATATCGCTGGAGACAGGAACTTTTCACTAATTTAGGATTTAACGGAATTGCTGTAGCGCTTTTAGGTAAGAATCACCCTCTGGGAGTTGTCCTGGCTGCTATTTTATTTGGTATTTTAAATTATGGGGGAGCCCTAGTTAATATTTATACTGAAGGAAGAGTTCCGCGGGAACTTATTATGGTACTACAGGCTATAATAGTAATATTTGTGATAATCAGTGATGAATTATTCAAGAGATTAATTCGCCAAAGGAGGAAAATAGCATAATGCTTGGTGATGTTTTTAACGCACAGTTTATCGCTTCATCGATTAGAGTTGCTATTCCTTTAGCTTTAGCCGGGTTAGGAGGAGTTTTTACCGAAAAGTCAGGAGTAGTAAATATCGGACTAGAGGGTATGATATTAACCGGTGCTTTTACAGCAGTTGCTGTAACTAATTTTGCTAAAAATCCCTGGGTTGGTGTTTTAGCAGCAATTTTAGTCGGTATTTTTCTTGGACTAATCCATGCTATTACCTGTATCACTTTTAAAGCTAACCAGATAGTCAGTGGTGTAGCGATTAACTTATTCGCCAGTGGGATTACTATCTTTTTTTGCTGGCTTTTATTTGGTGAGACACAAATTATGGTTAAAAACAATTTACCAATTTGGGGATTGTCTCTTCCAAATATAGGAGAAGCATCAACTTTGGTAAGAAATTTGATTGTTATATTCGCCCATCATTCTCCCCTGGTGTATCTTACTATCATCATTTTTTTGTTATCCCATATTGTAATATATAAAACACCATTCGGATTAAGATTAAGATCAGTTGGCGAATACCCTCAGGCTGCGGATACTATGGGAGTGAATATTGTTAAAATGAGATATATAGCAGTACTTACTTCAGGAGCCCTTGCGGGGTTATCTGGTTCTTTTTTATCTTTGGAACAGGCACATTTTTTTGTCAAAGAAATGAGCGGAGGTAGAGGTTTTATTGCCCTAGCAGCAATGATTTTTGGAAAGTGGACTCCTTTTGGAACTGCAGGAGCTGCACTTTTATTTGGTTTCGGAGAAGCTCTATCAATCAGATTACAGGGCGTTTCTGCTGTTCCAGTACAATTTATCAATATGATTCCTTACTTATTGGCAATTTTTGTTTTAATAAGTGCAGTGGGGAGGGCAATTCCTCCAGCAGCAAGTGGAGTTCCTTACGAGAAGGAAATCGTATAATTTAGGAGAATAATTGAAATGAAGGAAATTGGCGAATACCTTAAAAATAAAAGATTAGAATTGGGTATCTCATTAGATGAAGCCGAACAATACTTAAAAATTAGAAAGAAATATTTAATTGCAATTGAGGAAGGCGATGAGAGCGCGCTTCCCGGGAAAGTTTATTTTATAGGTTATTTGAGGAATTATGCTAACTATCTTACAATAGATCAAGATGTCATTGACCAAATACTGGGGAAAAATGAGAAGGAAGTAGTCAATGCTGTCAGCGTTAATGAGGCAATTCCCCAGAAGAAGAAAATAGGGAAATACTATGCTGTTCATAAGAGAAGCAGGTATGCCAAAAAAGAAAGAAAACCAATTAATTTCGTACCTTTAATAAAAGTAACCATTATCATATTCGTTATTTTAGGTGTTTATCTTCTAATAAATCAGCTTTTAAATAGACCAAAAAAAATACCTATACCTGTTACCCAAAGAGAAGAGCTAACTATGAATCAACCAGTAGAAACTGATGATGAAAAAAATATAGAGCAGGAACTTACTAAAATAGCGGAAGAAAATATAAGAAAAGAAGAAGAGTTGACTGCCTCAAATACGACTCTATTACCACCTTTACCCGAATATGAACCAGTATTGGTTACCAGTACAGAACCAACTTGGATTAAGGTTATGCAAGGTGAAGATTTATTATTTGAAACCATTCTGTTTTCGATGGAAAAAATATTACTGAAATCTGAAGGAGAGATGATTCTCGCTACTACAAATTCTGACGCTATTCGTGTTTTATATAACGATCAAATAATAGAACCTCAGCCTTCTGAAAATGATCATATTTCTTACTATCAGTTAAACCATTCTTAAGGATTTAAGGAATAGATTAATTACGCGATGGGAAATATTGTATTTCCAAAACCAGTTAAATTGATATGCAGTATTATCAGCTCTCAGGAAAATATTTTTTCTGAAGCATTGATTTGTTTAATGAAGGCTTTTGGGAGGGTAGACTTTGAAAGCAACTACCAGGCATTTGATTATACTGACTATTACCAAGCTGAAATGGGCACTAACCTTAAGCAGAAGATCGTTTCTTTCGAAAAATTGATTTCTCCTGACCATTTAACTCAGATAAAAAAAGAGACCAATCAATTGGAATTCGAACTAAGTAACGACCCCAAGAGTGTTTTTTCTAAAGAAATAAAAAGAAAAGTGAATTTTGACCCAGGTTATCTTACTCTCAGCAAATTTGTTATTGCGAGTACTAAAAATGGCCCTGCCAGGATTTACTTGGATGGAGGCATATTTGCCGAGATTATGCTAAGTTATACAAATCGATCATTTCGGCCTTTAGAATGGACCTACCGTAACTACCAAACTGAATTATTTCTGGATTTTTTTAACCAAGTTCGAAAGGTTTACAAAGATCAAATAAGGCAAAATAATGAGAAATAAGTAAAAAAAATCAAAATAGCATTGATTGAGAAAAATTGAAATGGAAACAAAAGATACTAAAAGAGTCTTTATTGCAATTCATTTAGATCAAGAGATTATAAAATACCTTCATTCAGTCCAGGAAGAAATCATAAGTTGTATCGAAAGAAATAGAGAAATAAAAATAAAATTTGTTGAAATGAATAATTTGCATATTTCTTTGAAATTCCTAGATGAATTAAAGCCTTTGGAAATTGAAAAAACAATGGCTATTTTGCAGAAAAATACGGTAAAATACCAACCTTTTGAGATTCATCTTTTAAAATCAATAGGTATATTCCCAAATGATCGTAAGCCAAGGGTTCTTTGGATTGGTATAAATGAAGGTAGCCAAATGATTCAAACAATTTACGATGCAATAGAGAAAGATATTGTCAAAGAGATATTTCATCGCAAAGATAATCATTTTGCTGCTCATATCACATTAGGCAGAGTTCGTTGTTTTAAAAATCCTGATAAGATTATTGAATGTAGAAATCAGGTGAGTTATAAAAATATTTCTCAAGTTGTTAATTCGATTGAATTAATGGAAAGCAAACTGACCTCCCAAGGTCCAATTTATCGTGTTATTAAAAGATTCCCCTTGGCGCATTAGCATCATAAGGATCATAAGGAATGGGAGATAAAGAGATTTCAAGTTGATCGTATCGTAATGTAATCATTAAATATAATATATTTGCAGAATAAATATAAGGGTAAGGAGTTCTATATGAAAGATAATAAAGATAATTCTTCTGAAAGGGAGAAAGCTTTAAAAATGGCAATGGATAATATTGAGCATCGTTTCGGTAAGGGCTCTATTATGAAACTTGGGGATAGACCTAAGATCAGTGGGAGCAATGTTATTTCATCAGGATCTTTAGCTTTGGATATTGCATTGGGAATTGGTGGAGTTCCTAGAGGAAGAATTGTAGAAATATATGGCCCGGAATCTTCCGGGAAAACAACCCTTGCTTTGCATATGATTGCAGAAGCGCAGAAAAACAAGGGGATTGCTGCCTTTATTGATGCCGAACATGCCTTGGATCCTATTTACGCAAAAAGCATTGGAATCAATATTGATGAATTAATCATTTCACAGCCGGATACAGGAGAACAGGCCTTAGAAATTACCGAATCTCTGGTTAGAAG
>JAFGSC010000101.1 GCA_016934875.1 Candidatus Atribacteria bacterium | reverse complement strand
GTAGGCCCGACAACCAGGGCTTCAGGAGTGAAAAAGGATGTTAGGCAGGATCAACCCTATTCTGCATATGCTGATATGGATATCAAAGCAATTACCCCAGATGATTTTTCTGGCGAAACAAGAGGCGATGTTTATGATCGTATTGTGGTTCGAGTTTTAGAGGTACTTCAATCTGTCCAAATTATTGAATATTGTGTTGACCATTTGCCGAGTGGAGAAATTCTTTCTGAAAAGAAGATTGCAAAGTTATTAGGCATTTTGAGTAAGGCAAAAGGAGAAGGAGTAGGCAGACACGAAGCTCCTCGAGGAGAAGTTATCCATTACGTTAAATTAAGCGAGGGAGAAAGTCCGGAAGTTTGGAAAGCGAGGGCACCGACGTACAACAACTTGATGTCCTGGGTGCCTATGCTAAAGAACCAGGAAGTTGCTGATATTCCTATTATTATAGCTTCTATTGATCCATGCATCGGGTGCATGGATAGGGTAACCCTTACAGATGCAGATAATTTGGAAAAACAGGTACTTACGAGAGAAGAATTAATAAAGTTGAGTATTGAAAAAACCAGGAGGATGATACAATGACAGGAAGTACTTTTTTGGTTTTTATTCTTAAAATAATGGGCGCATTACTCATTGCCATTTTGGGTGTTATTATAGGCCTATTTTATAAGGGAGTTGATCGAAAATTAGCAGCAATGATGCAGTCACGAGTAGGTCCACCGATAAGACAGCCCTTTTTAGACTTCTTTAAATTAATGATTAAAGAGAATATCGTTCCGGCAAATGCTGTTCCATGGGTTTTTAATGGTGCCCCCGTAATGGCTTTAGTCTCAACGATTACTATCCTGTATTATATTCCTATTGCTTCTATTCCTGCATTATTAGGAAATTCGGGAGATTTGATCTTGGTGACTTATCTCTTGGCCATACCAGCGATAGGATTAGTCGTGGGTGGTTTTTCCTCTGGTTCTACCTATGCCAGTATTGGCGCTCAGAGAGAAATGGTCATGATGATGAGTTATGAATTGCCATTGGTGACGACCGTTATTGCTTTGGGTTGGCGTTTGAGCTTAGCTTTTCCAGGGCTTAACGTATTCTCCTTAGAAGTATTAGCTGCTCATCCTATCTGGGGTATGGTTGGCCCATTAGGGTTTATTGGTGCGTTATTATTGTTGTTTACGCTTGCGATTGTAACACCAGCAGAGTTATCGGTTGTACCTTTTGATATTCCAGAAGCAGAAACAGAATTAGCAGGCGGTATTCTGGTAGAATATTCTGGAAGAAATTTAGCATTATTTGAATTGGCTAATGCCGTTAAAATGATTGTCATGGCTTCTTTAACCATTGCTTTATTTTTTCCTTATAATATAGCTCATCTTTTTTCTATTGGTGGAATATTGGGTACGCTGATAGACGTTTTATTCTTTTTTATAAAATTGTTTGTCGTCATTTTTCTAGAGGCAACTTTTATTCGAGTTTCCGTAGCTAGGCTAAAAATAGATCAAGCCTCCGTGGCCTATCTTATTTACCTTTCCGTGCTTGGCTTGATGGGATTATTACTTATAGCGATTGACTATATTTTCTAAATATGAGAGGTGACTGAAAATGGCAACGCCTATGATCTATGAGTTAATTAAACAATTGTTTCATAAACCGGCAACGAATTGTTTCCCCCTTAAATATTATCCGAGCAATACAACTGTGACGGATCTTATCAAAAAGGTTCAGAAGGGCGAGGCAAAAATTAATTCGCCGGTTGCCATTCCTGAAAAATTTAGAGGAAAAATTATCTATGAGAGAGAAAAATGTATTGGATGTCGGCTATGTATCAAAGTATGTCCTTCTCGTGCAATCGAGTTTATTCCCGAGGAGAAGAAAATAAAAATTAGAATTGATCGCTGTATTTTCTGTTCGCAGTGCAATGATATTTGTCCGGTAAATTGTTTGCATATGTCTGAAAATTTTTTATTGGCAAATGAAAATCGTTTCAGTGAAGAATTGATTGTAAAATAGGGAGATATTTCCTGAATACAAAAATGTATATTTATATTCGATGTAGCACATGCGAATTATAGAATGTGATCAATGTGAAATTAAATATCATGATTTATAGAGATAGCTAATTAGCAATGATTATCATTGCTAAAGGCAAAGCCATTTCATACTGATTAATTAAGTTTAGTTCGAGTGAATCTTTTATTTAGAGAAAAAAAGTCATTACGGATGAATGAAGTATCATTAAGAGTTTAGTAATGGGATTTTGTCGAAATCATTCTTTTTTAACAGTTGAATAAGTTCCTTGCATCCTTCTAGCACTGATGTACTCAAAGAATGACTCATTTTGGTAGTCAAAGGCTGAATACCGACCAGGAGGATGCTATGACAATATGGAGAAAGATAGGTTATCAAGAATTCCAGAGACATTGAATGAGTGGAGAATTGAATTGATCCAATTTTATCTTTAGGGATAATTCTAAATTGACCTGCATCAACATCCATTTGAGCAGCATCCACGATCATCAGCAATCGAGGGCGGATTCTTTTAATAACTGAGGTAAAATTTTCTGGAGCAGATCTTCCATCCAAAGAGATCCATTCATCTCGGTAAAAATGATTGGCAATATAAGAGCCTGCTCCATCATCACTTCTTAGATCATTGCCTACACCTAGAAGTATATTTTTAGATTCATCAACCATATAATTCTTCCTGCTGTCTTAAATTAACAAGGATATTATAACATGAGGTTATAAGGGAAAAGCGTATATTTTGAAAAATTATATAAAAATTTGCAGGAAGGAATGAAGATATTGTAATATGATATAAAATGTATTCTATTGATTCAATAGCGATGATGATTTGGATGAATGGCAGTAGTACCTTATTGTTTTTTATTGTGACTGTAAGGAGGGATCTAACGTGAGGCGAACAAGACAAATCTATAAGCGAAAATCCAGAAGTAATTTGGAAACTTTGATTATTCTAATTGGCGCAATTATTATATTATCGGTTGCTTTTTATATGGCTAGAGAAAAAAGTTTTTTACCTCCTGAAAATATGCAAATAGCACAAGAAAGTGAATTTAAGGATAAAAGTGAACAAAGTGAAGCGATGGGTTCAAAGGAGACAGAAATTTCCTCTGCTACTGAAAGTACCGTTCAAAATGGAACAAAGGAAACGCCTGGAACCAATAGCGCACTTCAAGAAGGGATGACCAGTACTAGTTCAGGCCTACAGAAAGAAGAGTTGGTTACCCAAAAGGAAGAAATATCAGATTCAGTACCAGAGCAGGTAGTAAATCCTGATGAAAATGCTAACAGAACCCAAGCGAAGAGTGAGAGTGCGACTGAGGTGACAAAACAAACTATACAACAATCGAATGAAACAAACTCAGGTCCTGTATTTACTGTCCAAGTGGGGTACTTTTCAGTTGAAAAGAATGCCAGGTCTTTAGCAGAAATAATAAAAACTCAGGGATTTCAAACTTTCGTGTTCAAGCATAACAATGCCTATAAAGTGCAAGTTGGTGCTTATCATAGTCGCATTCAAGCGGAAAAAGCCTCTCAGGAATTAAAAAAACTTGGATACGAAGTTTGGGTTACCCAGAGATAAACTCTTTAAATTAGCAATAATTGACGATGGAGAGAATTTGAGTTTCAATGACTGAAAACCATAGCTTCAAAAATGATAAAAACATTCCCAATCACACGATTCATCGATTATCTATATGTAATCGATGCCTGGAATTATTCATTGAGACTGAGCAGGGCAAAACTAAGAAAACGATTTCTTCCACAGAAATTTCTAAAATAACCGGAATCAATGCAAATCAGATTCGAAAAGATTTAGCCTATTTTGGAGAATTTGGGAAGAGGGGAATTGGTTATCCTATCCGTGATTTGCATGGTACATTAAAGGCAATATTGGGTTCCAGCAGAAAGTGGGATATTGTTTTAGTAGGAGCAGGAAATCTTGGGAAAGCCCTTGTGAGTTATAAAGGTTTTCAAAAGCGAGGCTTTACTATTAAAGGAGTATTCGATAATAGTCGCCTTAAGATAGGAAAGAGAATCAATGGCATTGAAATTTACGATATTCATTCATTGAGATCTTTTGTAAAAACAAATGAAATCAAAGTCGGAATTATTGCTGTTCCCTTGAAATCTGCTCAGAAAGTTGCCAATGACATGGTTGCAGGAGGTATTAAATCTATTCTTAATTTTGCACCCGTAACGATTAAATACCCAAAAGGAGTAAAGGTGAATACCATAGATATTTCTATAGAATTAGAAAGATTAATTTATTTTTTAACTGCGAATTCAAAAAATTCCTCATGAATCCAAATAATATTTAGTTTAGTTGTTTTGGTAACCTTGAATACTAAAGCTTGCAATTTGTTACCAGAATAGAAAAAACTGACCATGAATAGCTGCAAAAAAAGATTTTGAAAATGTCCAATATTGAGTTGACATAAGTCTTAAGTCATGCTAGAATTTTTTCGGTAAGTTTGTGATTTATTTCACAAATCATTATTTTCTTGGCTTTATTTAATAAAATTACTGATATTTTTTGTATACATTATACATAAAAGAGGCTATACGATGAAAATAGAAGAAATTGTCAATATCTTAGAAGCCGAAGTCTTAACCGGTGAAGCATTTCTGGACCGGGAAATTGCAGAATTTGCAGTCAGTGACTT
>JAFGSC010000100.1 GCA_016934875.1 Candidatus Atribacteria bacterium | reverse complement strand
TGCGTTTGCCCTGGACCCTGAAAGACCTGATTGTTGGCAAAAAGGACTTGCAACCCACTAAAATGGGAGATCAACAAGAGTTGGTTGCATTGAATGGGGATGAAGAACAACTGCTTGAGGATTTCAAGGGGCTTCTTTTTGTCACTGTAGACGAGAAATCAGGACTTGTGACTATTGGAGCTGAGATGGAAGAACCTCTGGTCAGTGCCCAGATGGCCAATCGGGCAGTTGCGCTTCTACAGGATTATATTATCCGCTATAAAACGAGTCAGGTTAATGAGAACCTGAAGTTTATTCAAGGCCAATACCAGGAGAAAAAAGCGGAGTTTGAACACGCTCAAAAGGCTTTGTTCGAATACCGGGATGCCTACCGGAACCTGGTGGCCGAACGAATGGATACGCGCTACCAGGAACTGCAGGATGCCTATAACCTTTCCATGAGTGTTTACCAAGGATTGGCCCAGCAACTGGAGCAGGCAAAAATTGCCGTTAAAAAAGAAACCCCTGTATTCAGTGTGATTGAGCCAGTAAAAGTACCTACCGAAAAATCAAAACCCAAAAGATCGATGATATTGGTGGTGAGCGCGTTTTTGGGTGGTTTTATTGGATTGGGATGGATTTTTGGAGGGTTGATTTTGGGGAAGGTTAGGAAGGAATGGAGAGAGGAATAATTGTTTTTCTAATTTATTTTTACAAAAGAATTAATTCCTTTTCTTTTTGATTGAATAGGAAGGATTTAGATTATTATTGAATTGTTATACAAATGAAAGTTTTGGTTACCGGCGCTGCCGGTTTTATTGGATTTCATGTAGTAAATGCTCTTTGTCAAAGAGGCGACGAGGTTGTGGGATTAGATAATATCAACGACTACTATGATGTTAATTTAAAATATGCCCGACTTGAGGAAGCTGGAATTAAGAGAAAAGCTATTGAAGATAATGTACTGATAAATAGTGAAAAATATCCGGCCTATCGTTTTGTTAAATTGGATATTGTGCAACTGGATTCTCTAAAGCAGCTGTTTGAAGTTGAGGCTTTTGATAGTGTTATCCATCTTGCGGCACAGGCTGGTGTTCGTTACTCCATCGAAAATCCACATGCTTATGTGCAATCTAATCTGGTGGGGTTTGTTAATATTCTTGAATGTTGCCGGCATAATCAAATTAAGCACCTGGTTTATGCCTCAAGCTCTTCTGTTTATGGCAATAACAAAAAAGTCCCCTTTTCTGAAGAAGATCGAGTGGATTATCCCATTAGTTTATATGCTGCCACCAAAAAGAGTAATGAATTGATGGCACATACCTATAGCCATTTGTATCAATTACCAACAACAGGATTACGCTTCTTTACTGTTTTTGGGCCATGGGGACGACCAGATATGGCCCCTATGTTATTTGCTGGTGCCATAATGAAAGGCGAACCTATAAAGGTCTTCAATAATGGTGACATGGAGAGGGATTTTACTTATATTGATGATATAGTGGAGGGAGTGGAGAGGGTTTTAAAAAACATCCCAAATAAAGATGAGGAACACCCTTTTTATAGGATATTAAATATTGGTAATTCAAGTCCTGTTAAATTGATGGATTTTATTTCTGAAATGGAGAAAGTGTTTGGGATTGAAGCAAAAAAAGAAATGCAACCGATGCAACCAGGAGATGTGAAACTAACGTATGCCGAAACAAAAAAAATGAATAGTATTGTCGGGTATCAGCCTATAACAAATTTGAAAAATGGGATTATGCCTTTTATTAATTGGTTTAAAAATTATAGTTGGTGATTAATAAGGTAAAAAGAATAGTAGGGAATAATAGAACAGTTTTTGCGAATTTTTCATACTTAACCCTTCTTCAAATATTTAATTTACTATTGCCTTTAGTGACGTATCCATATCTAATAAGAATCTTGGGTTCTGGTGTTTATGGTAAAGTTATTTTTGCTCAGGCGGTTGTAATGTATTTTTCAATTATAATTAATTTTGGGTTTAATATATCTGCAACGAAAGATGTAGCTGAGAATAGGGATATTAAGAAAAAACTTGACGAGATAGTTTCCTCTATATATATATTGAAAGGCTTTCTTTGGTTTGTGTCTTTATTGTTGTTTCTGTTTTTGATATATATAATTCCAAGTTTTAAACAAGACTTTTTACTCTTTTTGTTAACATTTGGAATGACTCTGATGGAATTGTTCTTTCCACAATGGTATTTTCAAGGCGTAGAGAAAATGCGATATATTACAATCATTAATGTACTTAGCAGATCTTTATTCACGGTTTTGATTTTTATTTTTGTTAAAAATCAGCATGATTATTTGTTAGTTCCACTTTTTAATACGATTGGATTCTTTATTGGAGGTGTTGTTTCATTTTTAGTCCTTTCTATTTTTGAGCGGGTTGTGTTTAAGATTCAAAATTATAGTGTTTTGAGGTATTATTTTAAAGAAAGTATACCCTTGTTCTTATCTGCTGCTTCTATCCAGGTTTATGTGAATGCAAACCGGGTAATTGTTGGAGCTTTTTTAGGGATGAAAGATGTAGCATACTATGATTTAGGAGAAAAGATTTTGAAATTATTAAAGATGCCAGTTGGTATGTTAGGACAAGCTGCGTTTCCAAAATTATCTCGAGAAAAGAATATAAAATTAATAAATAGATATTTATTAATTGGAATTGCGGGTACAAGCGGATTGGTTTTAGGGGTGTTATTCTTTCGGGAAACAATAGTTAGTTTATTAATTGGGAAATATGTAATTGAGGCTGCAAAAGTACTATCAATTTTATCGATTTCAGCATTGATGGTTGCAGCAAGTCAGTTTCTTGGCACATCAAGAATGATTGTTTTTGGCTTTAGGAAAGCATTTAGTAAAATTATAATCAGTTCAGCCATTTTCTTTTTAATTGGTTTTGGAATTTTATTTTTTGTAAATACAATTTCATTGAAGTCTTTAGCTTGGCTAGCTGTATTTGTTGAAGCCTGGGTTACTTTGGTAATGCTCGTTTTTTGCTATAAACAAAAGCTATTAGTATGAAAAAATATGATTATTTGGTTGTGGGAGCTGGTTTGTTCGGTTCTGTTTTCGCACATGAAGCAAAAAAAAAAGGTAGGAAGTGCCTTGTTATTGATAAACGAAACCATATTGGGGGAAATTGTTATACTGAAGAAATTGAAGGTATAAATGTTCATAGGTATGGTGCTCATATTTTTCATACAAGTAATAAAGAGGTTTGGAGCTATGTTAATTCGTTTGTTGAATTCAACCGATATACAAATTCTCCAGTAGCCAAGTATAAAGGTGAGTTATACAACCTTCCTTTCAATATGAATACTTTTTACCAACTTTGGCGAGTTACTACACCAGAAGAGGCTAAAAGTAAAATTGAAGAGCAAAGATCAGAATACAGGCACATAACGGACCCAAAAAACTTAGAAGAGCAAGCTTTGATTTTAGGAGGTAAAGATATCTATGAGAAACTAATTAAGGGATATACGGAGAAACAATGGGGGCGGCCTGCGTCAGAAATCCCAGCTTTTATAATAAAACGATTACCTTTCCGCTTTACGTTTGATAATAATTACTTTGATGATATTTACCAAGGCATTCCTATTGGTGGATATACATTATTGTTTCAAAGGTTACTGGATGGTATTGATGTTAAATTAGGGATAGATTATCTGGCCGATAAAGATTCTTTGGATCGCTTAGCTAGTAAAGTTGTTTACACTGGGGAAATTGATAAGTTTTATAACTATTGCTTTGGTAAATTAGAGTATAGAGGCCTTTATTTCGAAAATGAAATATTAGATTTAGAAAACTTTCAAGGTAATGCTGTTGTTAATTATACTGAAAAAGAAGTGCCATTTACACGTGTAATTGAACATAAGCATTTTGAGTATGGAAGGCAATCTAAAACTTATATTTCAAAAGAATACCCTTCGGAGTTCTCAAAAGATGATGAGAAGTATTATCCAATAAACGATGAGAGAAATCAAATCTTATTTCATAAGTATAACAATTTGGCGGATAAAGAAGATAAAGTCATTTTTGGTGGTAGATTAGCTGAATATAAGTATTACGATATGCATCACGTTATTGAAAAAGCATTAACAGTTTCAAAAATTAACATTGAATAAGATGCACAAACAGATTGCCGCGATTGTTGTTACGTTTAACAGGAAAGAATTATTGAGTAATTGTATTCAATCGCTAAAAAATCAAACTCTTCTTCCGAATAAGATACTTATTATTGATAATGCATCAAATGATGGAACTGATGTTATTTGTGAGGAGAAATTTAGAGATGATCCTTTGGTAGATTATATCAGACTCCCCAAAAACATAGGAGGAGCAGGGGGGTTTTATTCTGGTATTGAAAAGGCCTTTAGTTATGGGTATGATTTTTTTTGGTTGATGGATGATGATGGTGTACCTGATTCGGATCAACTTAAGGTTTTGTTGGAGAATGCTAAATATGATGCAATATTAAATCCTCTAGTTGTTGATATAAATCATAATGAAAGATTATCTTTTGGTTTAGGAGGTTGTCGGTATGTTTCAGAGATAAAAAATAATATTTTAGGCGAGATTAATGCCTTTAATGGAACTTTTATTTCGCGAGAAATTGTTGTTCGTATTGGAAATATTAAACAGGAGATGTTTATATGGGGGGATGAGTCAGAGTATTGTCATCGAGCAAAAGCGAATAATATTACTCTTATAACCATAGCGAAAGCAAAGCATTATCATCCTGCAGGTAAGGTAATAGAAAAAAAATATGGAAGATTGAATTTATACCTAAAACCCAATGATAGGATGCATATTTTTTTACGGAATCTTGCTTTTATAGAGTTTAATTATAATGGTTTTAAGGGATTACTTAAGATGTCTGTTAAGTATATGTTTTATTACCTAATTAGTGGAAAGGTTTGTTTTGCATATAAGTTGTTGAAGTATATTTTGGATGGTGCGTTAAATCGCTATAAATTACCTATTTAAGGCTATGAATAAGTTTTTATATCCAAAGATTTCGGTTATTATGTCGATTTATAACGAACCAATAGAATGGATAAAAGATAGTATTGAATCAATTTTAGAGCAATCTTTTACTGATTTTGAATTTATAATTGTAAACGATAATCCAGAAAGAAAAGATAATGAATTTATTCTTAACTTTTATAAAAAACGAGATGAAAGAATTTTATTAGTTAAAAATGAACAGAATGTTGGCCTAACAAAGTCTTTAAATAAAGCGAAAGAAATGGCTCTAGGCAAATATGTTGCCCGTATGGATGCGGATGATATTAGTCATCCTGAGAGGTTTTATTTGCAATATAATTTTTTAGAGTCTAACCCTAATATAATTTTATGCGGTAGCTTAATTTATTTAATTAATGAAAAAGGAAAGAAAATACGAAAAAAGAGATTCCCATTATTTAATGAAGAGATAACTCACAAGTTGGTATTAAAGAATGTTATTGCACATCCAACAATGTTCTTTCGGAATGAAAAATATTTAAGATACAATGATCAGTATAGGTATGCTCAAGATTATGATTTCTCTACTACGTGTTTAAGATATGGATACCTTGCTAATGTTAATAAATATTTACTTTATTATAGAATTAGTAGGCAACAAATAGGTAGTAAAAGGATTAAAGAACAAGATGCTTATGCCAATCGGATTCGAGAAAAGTATATTAAGTATTTGCTGAGCAATAAGTATGGAGTCGATTTCGGAGATCAATCATCTCTTAATGAAGTATGGGCGTTATTGAAAAAAAATCCATCGGATCAATTATTATGTAATATTTTCGTAAGTGCTTCAGTTTATTTACATCTTTTTAGCTTTTCTAGGCGGGTAATATCAGCTTTTTATTTAAAAACGTCATTAAAGAATCGGATAATGTTATTGCTAAGATAAAGTTTGACCACTTAAGGTTTCTTTTATGTTTGAGTTTGATTTAAAGTTTATTATAGGGATTTTTGGTCTTCTTTTTAGTGGAGTATTAATTTTTGCCTTTAAGAGTTATATTATAAAGGCAATATTATTTGTTTTTTGGTATCCACTGCTTCCAATGTGTCTTTTTTCAATAGGAATACCTCTAAGCGGTTCTATAGAGATATTCGGTCGTTCAGCGTATGGAGAATTTGCAATAGATGGTTTTTTTTTGGCTCTTCTAGGATTTTTAGTACTTATTTCGGTTTTGTGGAAATATAGAAGAAGTAAAATTAAAATTAAGCGATTAATAATAGGGGAGAGAACGAGGATTCTTATCATTTTGCTGTTAATGGTTGTTTCTATAATTGCTTATCCAAAGGCTTGGGGAATAGGCACTTCTCGCTGGAATCTTTTACCAGGGACCTGGTCTGTTATTTATTTGGCAATTAATGGCTTATTAATTATTTCTATTTCATCTATTAAGTCTTTTTCAACAATTATACATTTACTTTTATTATTATTTGTTATAAAAGGAGGTGAGAGAGTGGATAGTATTATGCCTTTATTTTTAATTGTTTCACTTGAAAGTGATAAAGAAAATAAATCATATATCATTGAGAGTGAAATCGGAATTATAAAGGTTTTGTTTGGGCTAGCTGTTTTAGTTTTAGGTATTTATGTTGGTTATTCTAGATTGGGAAATCAGTTTTCTTTCGGATTGCTATTGCACAATATTATTGCATTGCATACCGTTACAGACGTCATTCATGTTTATTTGTCATCTTTTTATTATGTTAATAATTATGGCATTAATTTGTTTCCAATAATAAATGAGACATTTAGTCTTATCCCGCTTCATCCTTGGGGGGGCGGGGGTAATGAGTTTAATTTTACTGAAATTCTCCGGGGAAAAGTATATAATTATGGTGGTGGATTGTTTTATACCGAAGGTGTTTTGATTTTTGGCAAAATGGGAGTTCTGATATATAGCTTTCTTTTTGGAAGGTTTATTAAGATTTTATTGAAGTTTGATTATCAATTAGTAAGCGTTTTTATGGTGATGTTTCTTATTTTATTATTACGTGTTCAATGGTATGGGCTTGTTTATTTATACACGCCCGTATTAGCGTTATTGATTATTGTTGGTTGTTTTAATGTTTTAAAGGTTATATACCCAGTTAATGTTATAGAAACGAGTAGAAAAGCATTTTCTATTGAAAATTATTAGCTCATTTAACCTTTTTTTTAAGGAAAGACTTTGATAAATGACATAGGATTGAGTAATTAATAATCTTGCTGTTGGATTACGATATTCTTTTGTGGTTCTTTTCGATTTGTTGTTATTGTGTAGGTTTAATCAGGGTAATGCAGAGAAAGTACATTATTGGCTACCTTAATTTTGTAAATTAAATAACCTGTTTTTTATAACTTTTAAGTGTTGAAGTTTTCTTTTATCTGTTCCATCATAATAGTTTATATATAACGAGCATAATGTTATAAGTTTTTCAACGCTGTTAAAAGTTGGTTTAATAATTGGCTAATAGCGGAAGATACCTAATTTGATTAAACTATAGAAGTTTCTCGTTTTCTAGATTCAAGCATATATAAATTTTGGCAGTATATTATAATTTAATTGTTTTATTGTGTTTTGTGAATTAATCGTTTTAAATCCTTTTAATTACGAAAAGAACTAATGAGAGTTTTGCTAATTGGGCCCATGCCACCTCCAACAACTGGACAGAGTTTAATTAATAGAATAATTGTTGATCAATATAACTTTAAGACAGGAAACCTAATACGATTTATTGATACTAGTTATTCTTTTTTAGAAGATAAAAATGGTATTTTTTCAACACGTAAGTTTTTTTATTATTTCAAGAGTTATCTGAAAGTTTATTTGATTTTCAATACAGATATTGTTTACTTGTCTATTGGACAGACATTTCTGGGAGTTTTGCGTTTTTTCCCTTATTTTTTTGTGGCAAAAATATTCTCAAAGAAAATAGTAGTCCATATTCATGGAAATCACTTAAGAGATGAGTATGAGGGTTTAAGAGGATTAAAAAAGAAAGTATTTCGATCAATTCTTACTTGTAGTGACGGAGGAATTGTTATTTCTGAAATTTTGAAAAGAAATTTGCAGCCATTTATTGAAAGAAAAAGTATTTATGTAGTTCCTAATTTTGCTGAAGAATTCTTGTTTGAGCAGGGAATTTCTAAACAATCAGAGGTTATTAGGGTGATTTATTTAAGTAATTTGTTGGAGGATAAAGGTGTATTTGATTTTTTGGAGGGGTTACTTTTGCTAAAGAAAAAGGGTCTTGAATTTTCTGTTAAAATGGCGGGAATGATGACTTCTTCAACAAGTGAAAAGGTTCAAAGATATATAGCAGAACTCGGTAATATTGTTGAATATTTAGGAGTTGTTTCTGGTGATGAAAAGAGGAATTTATTGAATTGGGGTAATGTTTTAGTTTTGCCTTCAAAACTTAATGAAGGTCAGCCCCTTTCTATTTTAGAGGCTATGGCGACGGGCAATGTAATACTTACTACAAAAGTTGGAGGAATTCCTGACATCTTCAAAGAGCATATAAATGGTTTTTACATTAAAAAAGAATCACCTGACTCTATTTGTGATAGATTATATAATCTAAGCAAATGTCCTGAAGATATTTTGACTATTTCGAAAAATAATAGGGATGAGGCTTTAAAAAAGTATCGATTGGATCAATTTATTAATAATTTGGATAATGTTTTTGTAAAGATGTTTAACATTTGATTTTCAATGTGTTATTTTGCCATCATGCGCTGATGTCTGGTTTCTAGAAGTTCACACTCATTTATGCCATCTAAAAAGGTATTCAAATCAACATAAGACCAGTCTGCAACTACAACACTATCTGTAGTTATAGCCAATTGTTATTATTTTATGTTAGCACTACAAAAAAGTGGACCCGTTGATTCAGATTTCAATTGGATTATCTTTTTTATTTATTTTAGAAAGATCTGATATTTATCTAAGTACATGACAAAACTTTAATACACCTACCGAATTCACTGATATCTAACGTGTTTAGAATTGCATGAGCAATCCTTATCAGCCC